>JBFKKF010000161.1:0-5386 GCA_041631355.1 Bacteriovoracaceae bacterium
ATAATAAATATTGGCAAAGTATTCCACTACTGTTCTATAGAGGTCACGTACTTCAACACCGTCCACAGTAGTAGGATAGTTAGAACCAAATTTAAAATTGATAAGGTGAAGGATAATAAAAATTAAAAGAATCACTCCAGTATAAGGCATACTCGTTGATGCAATGGTCTGGCCTCTTCCTGTTCTAACTTTTAAAAAGTACCCCTTAGGTCGCGCTTGCATATTTTGAAATTTTAAAATTGCAGCAAGAAGAATGTGTAAAAGAAACATACCACCTAGAATGGCTTCTGCGACATAAATTAAAGGATTGCTGGTTAACTTGTAAGCGTACATATTGAACGCATCAGGTCCTACCAAGATTAGTAAATTTCCCAACAGGTGTGTTGCGGTAAAACCGATCAAACCAAGTCCTGTTAGGGCCATAATCTGCTTCTTCCCGATAGAAGAAGTTAGGTAATTATGGGATTGCATCATTAATAACTCCCTTTTTATATTAATTGACTATAAAATACTGTTTTTATGAATAATTAATTGTAACAAAATATATCTATTTGTCATTTATAAAAGCTTTGTTTAAGCTGCGTGCATGTTAAAAGAATCCTATCCACAAGAGCACTATATTGAACTTACTGGGCTATCTCCCTTTCTAGTAGGACGTATTACAATTATGCAACAGGGCATGGGGCACTTTAATGTGGATATCGACATCATACAAAACGAGTCAGGTAAGATTTATAATCATGTACGATCCTTATACAATGAGTCCGACGCAAGGGATGCATTAGACACGGCCATTCAATACTTGAAAGATTTTCTTGATTCTAAAAAACATTGAACTAACATATGATAGTAATTATGATTAGTTAGAGTAGTGCAAGTGGATTGCAAAATGGATTAAGCAATGAGTCAAGCGATTTTAATTTCTGATAATGAAGTCATCAATTCTTTATATGAAGTAAACCTTCGGGCATACGTTGCAACTAATGTAACGATCAAAGATAGTTTATCTGCAGCAAAAGATCTAATTGAACACAGTCCTAATATTGATGTGGTAATCTGTTTTAGAGAGTTAAATAAAAAAGATAATGCGATTGAATCTTTTTTAGAATATCTCAATGATAATAGTCTGCGTATTCCAATTATCGTTCTAGGGGAGCCTGCAGAAAAAATTGGCAGCACAATTATTATTAAAAATAAATATGATATTAAAGGTCTATTGAGATCTGTTGCAAAGATCTTAGAGATAACAGCGAAGGATATGGCGGAAAGAGAAGTACCAAAGTTTTTTCCAATTCCTTTAAAATTATTTTCTCAAATGAATAAAAGCTCTTGCGATATCTATTATCGGGCAGAAAAAGATGATTTTGAGTTTGAGTATTTCAAGATTATCGAAAAAGATGCAGACATGGACGGTTCTCTGGAGCAGTATTTAAGAGCTGGGGTGGACCATTTATATGTTGATGCAGGAGAGCGGCTTCGATTTATCAATGAGGCTTCTAAAGCTGTCGTGACAGAGCTTGATAGAGATGATCTCTCAACTGAGGATAGGATGGAGATCACTCAGCAGGGGATGGGAATTGTTGCAGAAGATATTTTTGAAAATGAAGTTGTCTCAGAAGAAGTGGCCAATATATCCAGGGCCTGTATTCAATCTATCGAAACAGTGGTGTCCGCTGTTCCCAAGATGAAAAATCTTTTAAAAATGCTAATGGAAAACCCTGGGGATTACTGTTATAAGCACTCGGTTCTTACCACTTATATTAGTTCTGAAATTATTAATAATATTGACTGGGGAACAGACGAGCAAAAATCCAAGGTAGCTTTTGCACTCTTTTTTCACGATATTTATTTAGTTCCAATTTATAAAAAATATCCAGATGCCATCTCAGAAGAAGATCTTTTATTTAGAGAAGATATAACGGATGAAGATAAAGAAGTGGTACTTAATCACGCTCAAAAAGCAGGTCAATTAATTAAGACTTTTCCTAAATGTCCTATGGGAGCCGATATGATTATTACTCAGCACCATGGAATGATTAACGGTAAAGGTTTTGCCACTAATTTTAAAGATGATATTTCTCCCTTATCAAAAATTATGATTGTTGCCGAAGACGTCGCGGTCTCTATTTTATCTATGTATAAAGAAGAAGAAAAAGTTAAGGTGGACAAGAGTAGAATTATTGAACGTCTTGAGCGAAAGTATAAAAACTATACATACAAAAAGGTCATCGCGGCTTTTGAGAAAGCTCGGTTGTAGTCATCATAAAGTCACCGTTAAAGTCCTTAGAGTTATATGAATCAATGGTCTGTAATTAAATTTTTAAAATAGATTTCACGCCCTTTAAAACTTCTTTAAAAGAGCCTAGATTAAAGTCTTTTTGCATGGACTTAAATATTTTGGACAGTGTTGCTGAGCTAAGATCATCTCGGCCATCAACTTCTGCAGCCAAATATTGAGAGATATTAAAAACCGCAACTATTTGAGTTAATTTCATTGCCGGTGGTCTATTAGGAAATCCCTTTCGGTTGGGAAGCTCGTGGTGGAGCTCGATAATATAATCAATATCCGAATAGGTACTAAATTGCTTAGAAAAGTCTGAAGCTTTTTGTGGATGCTTTAAATACTCATTTTGTAGCTGAGGTGACATCAACTTAAATTGATGATCATTAGTCGAATTAATAGCAGACATTGAGTCTTCTGGTAGGGCCACATCTTGCAAAAGAGCGCAGATTGCTAATTTCTTTTTACTGGTAATAGAGTCCCAACCCATTTTTAAAGAGAGGGCCTTGGCCAAAAACAGGGTGAGTAAACTTTTACTGGCAACTCCGGTGTAAAAAGTAGGATATTTTTTTAATATGGAGGGAATGTCGTTAACGAGTTTTAAATGCTCAATAGCGATATCAGTTATGGCCTCACTTAGTTTAAAGACACTTGGGGTAACTCCTAGGGCCATCATGTACTGGTGCATAATCGTGATGCTTCTCAGTAGTATGAGATAGACATCTTTACTGACAGGATCAATATTTTTAAGGGCCTTTAAGCATTTTTTACTTTCCTCTTCTAGAAATTTTAATTGATCATCTTTTTTGATATGCAGAAATTTGATATTTTTCTTGGCATAACTGGTGAGCATATTATGGGAGTAGGGCTTATCTGCATTAATGACTCTCATATAAGACTTAGCGGTGATGGCAAGATAGATATCATAGGGAAATTGGCGGTATAAAAAGAAAGACTTTATTTTCATGGGGATAAAGTCATCCGCATTAACCTCTTCAATCGCCTCCTCCCGCTCTTGCTCTTTCATCCAGGTAAGGGCCTTTTCGAATTTATTTATCAGCTCGATATTAAAACCCTCTCTTTCAGTAGGGCGGAAGACGGTATCATTGAGCTCATGCACATTAAAAAGATCATCCCCAATTCTTTGCTTAATAATGGCCTCGGTACCAAAAAATAAAACTGGCCTAGGTCCAGTAAATTCAATCAAGTTCAGTCCCAGAGCATTGGGGTCAATTTCTTTCATATCAGCATCGATAATAAAGGCAGCAAAGGGTCCGTTGGAACTAGCTTCATTCATGGCCTGATCCACAGAAGTGATGTGTAATAATTCGATTTTTGGAAATTTATTATAGAGAATATGACGAAAGATATTAAAATCCTCTGCCAATTCTGTTACAAATAAAACTTTCAAAGCTTCCCTTCGTTGTTTAACTTAATAAAACTTAAGCGCACCTAGAAATTATACTCTGGTTTGGGATTTATTGCTAATAATGTAGAATTGTAGTCTAAATATTAGAAATATATGCGGATATTCCACCCGAATAAGGCATTTTGCCTAAAATTTGTGGGGTCAGTTAAATTAAACTTCAGGACCTGGTCGGTGAATATTTGCTGGGTTAACTCTTTCTTCCGGTAAGATAACTTCAACCTCTGACTCAGCTTCATTACCATCGATTAAATCATTGGCAGAAAGAATGGTATCTAAAACATTTCGATTATAATCTGTATCAGAAAGCTCACTGAGTTTAAGGATACTATTGAAGCTTAAAAAAGCAAAAGCCGCTACAGCAAAGAGGATTCCAATATAAACCAGAGGAGCAAAACTATGATCCATCTTCGCCATGGAGCTCAAGATAATAGATGCGATGGCCGTGACAAAGCTAAAACTTAAAATAATGGCCGATTTTGCGATTAATGTTTTCATTGGTACTCCTTGCATTTGCTACCCATTAAAGGAGCAAATTTGAGGCCAGATTCAGTCGTTAAATTTCCAATACTTGTACTGGCCAAAGTTTCGACGGCCGTTAAATTCTACTAAATTCCAGGTCATCAATTACCGTCGGAGAGTGACAAATATCATCGGTATAATAAGCTTTACCACTGAATTTTTCGATGGATAAAACTCGACCTTGGGAGTTCACTAGGACTTGTAAGCTAATATCAAAACCACCCATCTCGTCACAGGCCCCTAGGCTTTGTTGGTGGGAGAGTATATTAGCGGTGATTTTGTAGGTATTAGGAGAGATGGCTTCACCTTTAATAATAGGAGTGGTGACCTTCTTTCCATTGATTACTAGTTTGAGATAAGACTTAGCAAAAAGTTTTAAGTCTGCAGTTAACTCACTGATGCATACTTTGGAAGGGGTCATGGCATAATCAACCTGAACGCTACTTTGATAACAGGCATTGAGGTCGGTGTTGGCAAGGGCATTAACGCTTAGGGCGGACAAGCATAAAGTGATTAAAAGGTTTTTCATGGGTCTCTCCTAGAGTAAGTCTTTCTTAGGGATCAGATATCATTAAATTTCCTAAAAACGTATGAAAAGTTTAAAAAACCAAGAAATTTTTAAAAATTTCCCAAGTTCACCGGAAGCTTTGGTGGGGAGCAGCGCCCGGGGCTAGTGCATTTTGAAATAAATGGTGATATACTGATCTTTACTAAATTCGGGGGTGCACTGGTTTCGACAGGGGTACTGAAGGATTGAGTGCGTGTCTAGGTTGATCGGCCGGCCTAGTAAAAAGCCGATTAAATGTATTCGGAAACGAACACGAATTTGCAATGGCTGCATAATCTAAGATTATTGCGCGTGCTGCGGGGCCTGCACCAATAACAAAAAGCAGGTAAAGACCTCGCGGGGGAGGTCGGGAAACTAAACCCCACGAGGGAGTCGGGACACCTCGTAAAAAACTCACCGGGTTTTGTGTCTTTGACAAAAGACTCACAGCCGTTCCTTGCTCTAATGGAAAGACACACGTGGTGCTCTCTTTTGGATGTACTTTTGGACGCGAGTTCGATTCTCGCCACCTCCACCATCCGTTTCAACCAATTTTGGTCGAATTTCTCAAAACATTTTTAATTTCAGCTACTTAATTACAGTAGCTTAG
>JBFKKF010000162.1:0-5386 GCA_041631355.1 Bacteriovoracaceae bacterium
CAGCATTCTATTTTGGTGTAGGGAAACCTCTGGCTCTTTTTCTTCAAGAACCGGGAGGGCATATACGCAATGGCAAAAACAAATAAGTATTAAAAATAGTAATTTCACCGTATTTAACTCCGTCTAAATACAACTTCCCTATATTATAGCAAAAACTTGTCGTTTTACATCCCTAAGTTTTTACCGTTTATCACAAAAAAGGGGAGCAAATTGCTCCCCTTTTTGTCTATTTGCCATTAGTTAGCGTTTACTAAAAACTTACAAAAAACTGAAAACATAATAAAGCAATAAAGGTTGGTATTAGTGCTGCTTTTAGTAGACCTACGGGTGAAATACCGTCTTCTCCAAAATTTTCTTTTAAAATACCAAAACCGGCCGGGTTTGGAGCATTAGCGATAACCGTAAGCCCACCACCAGTTACAGCACCTGCAACAAGGTAGTACTTCTGCTCTTCGGAAATCCCTTCAACCAGAGAACCTAAATAGGTTAAAGCCGCATTATCAGTGATACCCGTAAGGGCAGTAGATCCTAGATAAAGTGGTAATGTATCTAGACTCGCCAGTAATGGCTGTAACCACCATTTTTGAAGAGAACCAAGGACCACGAGACCACCAAGAAAAAAACCAACCAGTAATGATTCTTTTAATTTAATTTTATCTTGATACTCTTGAGTTACAGTAGCAAAGCCCAGGAAGAATAAAAATAATCCTAAGAAAACGACCATATGGTGAGCTGTCACTACCACCATGGCAAGAAATGCAAGATGCATAAATGTAATCCACCATGCTGGGTGCATTCTATCCTCTCTTTCAGCTCTTAATGCAAACTTACCTTTTAACTCTTTTCTAAATCGAAATGTAATTAAGGCGGTCCCAATTATAACTGCAATAGCTGCTTTATATCCAAAGTGACCAATCATGTGGGAAATACCCCAGCCCCAAGTTCCTGCTACCATCAACACTGGAGGTGCAGCAAAATGAGTTAGCGTTCCACCAATAGAGACGTTTACGAATAATAAGCCTAATGTGGCATACTTAAACTTCATGGACATATCTGGCTTAGAGTAGAAGTTTTTTTGTAAAATCAAAGCGGTAACTGTCATGGCCGCAGGCTCAGTAATAAACGATCCCAGCAAAGGACCAATAATGAGGGCCGAAGCGTAAAATGACATCTTCCCTGACAAAGGAATAAGCTTTGAAAAGGCGACAATCATTTGCTCGGCAAACTTAATAACAGGTCTTGTTCCCGCCATCGCCATAATCACAAAGACAAATGCTGGTTCGGTAAAGTTTAAGGACTCAAGATAGGCAACAGGAGCAGCTCCGCCAAAATAACCTAGCATGAATAAAATGAGTACAGCTGCCCACATACCAAAAACGGCTTCAACTTCCCCGAGAAAGTGAAAAAACTCTGAAGCCGGTGAACCTTGTGGAAACTTGTGTGCTAAATGCTCGAATTTTTTAACTAAAAATGTGTGGACTACTGCAATGGCAAAGAGTGCAGTCCCCACAATTTGGACTGTTCTATCATTCATGATAGTTTCAACTGAAATGTCTAACATCCCTGATCCCCTTATTAAAATTTAATTATCTTAAGTATATAGGGATGATTACTAATTAGAAAATAATAAATTTGGTATTATATATGACGAAAATAAATTATTCTTGTTCCGCATCGCCAATGGAACACACTGGACAGGCTTCGAGTTGCTCAGCGCACAATTCAATCTCTTCTTCCGTGCTAGGCTGTTTCTTAACATAAGCATTTCCATCCTCATCTTCGGCAAAGAAATCTGGAGCGCCATTATAACAAACATTACACGCGATGCATCCTTCTCCATTATCATCATCTGGATCAGTGCAATAAAACCTTCCAGGTACATTTTGCGCATGTTTCATTTCAGGATTGGCCATAATCTCCTCCAAGGATAGCTAGTCAAGAGCTTTTCCTTTTAAATAATTTTTACTAATATGTCGCAGACTATAACTTAAAAAGGAATAAATGTATATGAAAGAAAAGGCTTTGGAGACAGCTAAAAATTGGGCAAAAGATCTATATCTAGACGAGGTGGACCGAAAAAGAATCCAAGATCTACTAAGTGAGCCTGAAAACAATACAAATGAGATTATCGAAAGCTTTTATCAGAACCTGGAATTTGGAACTGGTGGACTTAGAAGTAAAATTGGAATAGGTCCCAACAGAATGAATAAATACAATATACGAAAGGCCACCCAGGCCATGTGCAATATTGTCTTAAACCAAAATAAAGAAGAACCTAAGGCCTGCGTGTCGTATGACTGTAGAAAATTCTCCCAGGAATTTGCCAAAGAGGTGGCAACAGTATTTGCGGCTAATGGAATTAAATGCTTCTTATATAATAACCTCATGCCAACGCCTATGCTCTCGTTTGCTGTTCGCTATTACCAAGCAGACTGCGGAGTTATGGTGACAGCTAGCCATAACCCTAAAGAATATAATGGATTTAAAGCTTACTGGAGTGATGGAGCTCAAGTAACTCCCCCTGAAGATCAAATGATTATCGATGAATACAATTCAATTCATAACTGGGAACAAGTTAAGTCCATAAATTTTGAAACAGCACTAAATAACGGCATGGTCCAATATATTAATGAAGAATGCGAAGAAGCTTTTTACCAAGTCACAGAAGAGCATTGTCTCAATAGGGATATGTGTAAAACCGAAGGTGATAAAGTTCACATCATTTACACCCCTTTACATGGAACTGGTTACCTACCCTGTAAAAAAATCTCTGAAAGACTTGGCTTTACTAATTTTGAAATTGTTGAATCTCAAGCGGTGTATGACTCAGAATTTTCAACTATAAAATCAACCCCCAACCCAGAGGACCCTGTGGCCCTAGAACTTGCGGTGGCCCTCATGCAAGAAAGTAATGCTGACGTGGCCTATGGAACTGATCCGGATTGCGATCGCCTAGGAGTAGTCGTGAACCATAAGGGTATTGCTCATTATTTAAATGGAAATCAAATTGCATTTTTAATGATCGATTATATTTTTTCCCAACGAAAAGAATTAAACACTCTGCCTAAGAATCCACTTGTTATTAAGAGTATTGTGACTAGTCCTCTTCAAGAGCAAATTGTTACTTCTTTTGGGGGCACAGTACTAAACACCTTGACTGGCTTTAAGTGGATGGCAAAGCTTTGGAGAGAGCTTGAAGAGAAAAAGACAGATTACAATTTTGTATATGCTAGTGAAGAGTCATTTGGGTATATGCTCCATGATAAAGTTAGGGACAAAGACGCTGTAGCCGCGGTTGCAATGATGAATGAAATAACTCTATTTTATAAAAAGCAAGGTCTAACACTTCTTGATGCCCTCGATAGAATTTATGACAAGTATGGATATGCAGAAGAAAGTTTAATTGCCCTAAACTTTGAAGGCTTAACCGGAAAAGAAAAAATCCAAAATATAATGGAATATTTCAGAAGTCATTTCAACGCTGCTATTGGCGGTAATGAAATTGCTAATTTTACAGACTACCAAGCACTTCTTTGTAAGGATTTAATAAATAAGACTGAAACTAAAGTTGATATGGTTGCCAGTAATGTACTTGGCTTTGAATTTACTAATGGGAATAAATTATTTGTTCGTCCTTCAGGAACAGAACCTAAAATTAAATTTTACACCATGGTTAGAGTCGCAACGGGTGAGCTCCCTAACAAGAAAGAAAGTGCTAAAAAATTGATTCAAGACATTGAAAAGCATATCCACGAAATCGTTAACTCCCTCTAAACATAGGATATATAAATGAAGAAAGATCTGGCAATTGTATTAGTTAGTGGAGGGATGGACTCGGTAGCGGTAGCGGCTATCGCCAAGGAAAAACACTCCGATCTTGCATTTCTTCACCTTGGTTACGGCCAAAAAACAGCGAAAAAAGAATTGGAGTGCTTTAACAAAGTTTGTGACTATTACCAAATTGAAAATCAATATCGTAAAATTGTAGATATGAATCTTTTAAGCCAAATTGGCGGCAGCTCACTTACTGATGAGAGTATTGAGGTGAGTAAATTCGAAGGTGACTCAGATGAGATTCCTAGCTCCTATGTTCCCTTTAGAAACACTCACATCCTGGCCACGGCCGTTTCTTGGGCCGAAATTATTGGAGCAAAAAAGATATATATAGGCGCCAATTACGAAGACTCTCCTGGATACCCAGACTGTAGACCTGAATACTATATGGCATTTAATGACCTTATAAAAAAAGGAACTAAAGCAGGAGATATTTCTGTCGAAACGCCAATAATTAATTTGAAGAAAGCACAAATTATTAAAACAGCACTGGACTTAGAAGCTCCATTAGAGCTGAGTTGGTCATGCTATGCCAGAACAGATAAGGCCTGTGGCGTGTGTGATTCCTGTGCTTTGAGATTAAGGGCGTTTAAAGAACTGGGATTAAAAGATCCTATAGAATATTTGGAATAAGGAGAATCCAATGACAAAAATGTTAATTATGCTATTTATTCTTTCTTTGAGTAGTCTTTCGTTTGCTAAGCACCACGAAGAAAAGGGAAAGAACTTTGAAGCGAAAAAAGCAAAGGCGATTGAAGTGACTGACAAGCGAATCCAGGGTCTGCAAAAACTTAAATCTTGCCTTAGCTCTGCAAGTAATAAAGATGCCCTAAAGGCTTGTCGTAAAAATCATAAAAGTATGGTCAAAGAGCACAGACATGAGATGAAAAAAAGAAGAGCTGAAAGAAAGAAAAATAAGAAATAATCACAACTTAGGGGGAGTGAAAAACTCTCCCTATAATTAAGCTAATAGAGCTGAACAAAATCCCCTTCCGTTACCGATCCCCCTGAATGTAGAATCGAAACAGCACCGTCAGGTCCAAAATAATCTATTACCTCTAAAGTACCTTTGACTTGTCCCTCACTTACACCTAATAAAGCCCCTGACTCAGGATCATAGATCTCCTGACCTTCTGTCATGACTTTTAAAATATCTCCAACATTAAGCCCAGATTTTCTGCCCGCATTAATATATACCTTGGACCCAATAATTCTTGCCACTCTTCCAGTCCAGTCTAATTTCTCACCGAGCTTAACAAGTTTGGGAATAACTCTTCGTACCGCCACTTTTACAGAATAACGTAATAATCCTCTTCTGTAGTCTATATGGGCGTCTCGTTTACTCATGAAAAAGCGAAATGAAGAATCGTTTATATTGCCATCGACTTTTTCTGTAAATATTTCTTTATTGGAAACCACATCAAAAACTCTAATCTCTATAACGGATTCTGCGTATGATTTAGTTTTTCTAACAAAACCAATTTCATCGGTATTTTGCCGTACCCGAGCATGTGATCCGCCCGGACATAAACCGGCACGTCGGGGCGGGCGC
>JBFKKF010000163.1:0-5385 GCA_041631355.1 Bacteriovoracaceae bacterium
CTTCTTGAGATTCTTGCGCATGGGCAGTATTCACTGAGGAGAATGGTATCGGAGACAAAATCAAAGACATCGCTATCAATGCATTAGTAATAGATATACCTAAGATTTTGCTAATCGTTTTCATAAATATCCTTGGGCCAGAAAGTTTTCCTAGCCTTTCTTCTTAAACTTAAACGCTATCCCACCTGCAACGGCCAAACCGATTAAAGCAAAAAGGATCAAGTCACCCGAATCTTCGGACTTTTTCTTTCTCTTTTTCTTTTCTACTGCTGAAATATTTAAGGCGCCGTCATCAGGTACAAATGTTGCGGCTCCAGTATCTTTTGAACCGCCCTTGCCTGAAAGCTTTAGGCCTGCAAGATTTACTTTGGCCTCTCTAAATACTCTCATTGAAGCGATTACATTATCGAAAATTCCTTTATATGCTGAATATAGACTTTTTGTTACTGAGAAAGTTACTGCGACACCAATATCGGACTTAACTGTTGCTAGGTATCTAGTAAAGAAACCAGGGATTTCTGAGGCAAGATGGAGTGAGTCCACCCAAGATTGCCCATTTACGGTGTTCATCTTGGCGTATCTCATTTCTGATTTTTGAATTTTTCCACCTGGAAGTTTATAGGTCTTTGTTTGCTCTAAGTATTGCTTATACCCTTGTAGATTATCTTGCTTTCCTCTTTTTTTAGCGGCTAAAATAATGATCGCCTCTTTTTTTCTATTGGCATCATCACTTTGACATACCCACTCACTTCCTTCAATCTGGCATTGCCAACCTGGTGGAAGTTCAAATTCGATGTAACCATTTGCAAATCTTTTCGCAAATACTTGTGTTGAAAGCATCAATGTTAAAAACACTAAAAGTAACTTATTCATAAAAAAATCCTTTTCTCGTAGTCTATTTAAATTGTACGAGATATTGGGAATTTGCCCAAGCTTGGGATATTTTTCCCCTAATTATGAATAGTTAGTTATTTTTATGGTGGCGATATTTTGTGGCAATAATAGGTAGCACTCTATATCAATCAGTTATTTCCCCGGCCCTTACAACAGTTCCGTCCTTTATTCGCGGCTTTCCATATCTTGAAGTAATTTGCACCAATGATTTTGAAGCACTCGCCTTAACAACCTTGCCCCTCCCAATTAATTTATTTCCGCCTTGATAATCAAAGTAGTAAAAATCTACTTTCATCCCCTCTTTGAGTCCATTTTCGATGCCGATATCAACAATCGCAATCTTACCCGACTTGGATAGTTTTGTTACGGTCCCCTCCATCAAGTACTCTTTAAATTGACTGTCTCTTTTACTAAAGGCCTTAGTTGTTTCTTCATTTCTTCGAACGAGGCTTATACTCAGTCTAGGCCCGAGGTCTGTACTTGTTCCCGTATAAATTTGAGCATATTGGGTCTCAACTCTCCAGTATCTACCAAGTGCAAAGTTAAGCCCAATAAAAGGAGTACTCCACTGGCGATTAATAGAGTTAACCATTCCAGAAGCTCCATCGAAGTACTGGGGTTTATTTTCAGGATCATTGGTATAAGCATCTTGCTCAAGACTAGCAATATTTTCAAAACCCAAATAGAGACTAGCTGCATTCCATGCCAGAACATAGCGAATATCTGTAAAAAACTCAGCACTTAAATCAGGTCCAGGATCTCGGTAGGAAAGCTTTCCTTCCAAATAATTTGCCGACTTGGTTTTAAGATAAAATAATAGTGAAGCTCCCAAGAAACGACCTTGATCTCCGAGAGAAATCTCTTCTGGCTCGCTGGTGCCATCCCAGACGGGAGTTGAGTGCATAGTCTGTCCATACCAACCTTCCAGGGCATACTTAGTTCTATTTTCTTCCTCAAACGAATATTTAAATCCAAACATTCCTGACTCTAGGCCAGTTCTGGAATAGCTTGTGGATTCATCATTAATTAATAGAGTGGATTGTACTAGCCTGGAGTTTACACCTAAGTTTAACTCTAGATTGTTGGAGATACCGTACTTAAACCCAAGTCCTAAATCTAGCCGCTGAGTTGCTTCATCAGAGGTTAAGTCTGCCGCTTCTCCGTTTAAGTCTACAATCTTATCGGTTCTAAACCATTGCGTATCGATTGAAATTTGATTTCCTGAATCTTTTAAAGTCCTTGCAAACGGTACATAGGAAGTTTTAGCGTATGAACTCACCGAGAAATATAAAATAGATATTAAAATTAAAATTTTGCACATACAGTCTATTATATGTGGGACATGGACATTTGCAAAAATGAGGTTGGATTTTCCTCGAAAGAGACTAATGTTTCAATTTCCTGCCAAATCCCAAACTTACTTTGATATAAACTAATGCTTTTAATCGGGAGATGACTACTGTGAGAGAACTCAATTCTTGCTTGCTCCATCACCTCAAATAATTCGCTATGATGATAAAAAATACCTAAAGGAAGAAACTGCTGCTTATTTTCTCGATAACGTATTGAACGAGGTATATGAGATTTACAAATCTCAACCACCATTTCTGATAAAAAATTTAGTTCAGCATCGTAGACAGGGTTAAGATATAAAATATTTTTTTTCCTATGTTCATATACTCCCAACCCATTAAAAGAGAGTTTGGGACTATCTTTTTTTTCAAAATAAAAAGTATCAATCTCCTCTTTAAGAGTTTCTTTAAGGTCCTCAACATCGTTATCATAGACTTCAAATGGTGCTAATGCTGCCATATGGGGAAATGAATATTGATTATACTTAGGATCAAAGCGCTTTCTAAAACCAGTTATCTTTCTAGAAAGGAGACTCTCAGATGAGAAATTGAAACCAACAAATAACTTTGCCATAACTTACCTCATTCCGTTGAGGTTTTATGGGCCGATATGAACCCACATTAATATTTTAAAATTGATTACAGACTATAGGCAAGAAAATTATGCTCGAAAACTCATCAGAGTCTCCGAGCAATTAAATTAACTATTTAGCCCTTATTTAAGCTATTTCACTTGGTCATAAATGGCAGAATCTGCCAGTTCTTCTTCGATTCTTATAAGTTGATTATACTTTTCAATCCGATCAGATCGGCTTGCAGATCCTGTTTTAATATGGCCAGCACCTGTTGCAACCGCTAGATCCGCTATAAAATTATCCGCAGTCTCGCCTGAACGATGAGAAATAACTGCTTTATAATTATTATCATAAGCAAGTTTAATCGCTTCTAAAGTCTCGGTGATAGTACCAATTTGATTGATCTTGATTAAAATTGCATTGGCTTCACCGTTTTTAATCCCCTCTGCAAAAATACTTGGGTTAGTAACAAATAAATCATCCCCAACGAGTACGCACTTTTGTCCCAAAGCGGTAGTTAGTTTTTGCCAACCTGTATGATCGCTTTCATCAAGGCCATCTTCGATTGAATAAATCGGAAGTGAGTTCACTAGTCCTTCATAGTAAGCAATCATCTCTTCTGAGGTATATTCTTTGCCTCCCATGGTATAGACATTTTTTTCTTTGTTATAAAACTCAGAGGCAGCACAGTCGAGACTTAGAGAAATCTCATCCCCAAGCTTATACCCAGCTTTTTCAACCGCCTCTTTGATGCAAACAAATGCTTCTTCTTGGGACTGAAGATTTGGAGCAAAGCCTCCCTCATCACCAACATTTGTCGAGTATCCTTTATCAGATAAAACCTTTTTTAGGTTATGAAATACCTCTACACCAGCCTGAAGATTTTTTGAAAAGCTAGCTTTCAAGTGAGGAACAATCATAAATTCTTGGATATCTAAATTATTCGAAGCATGTGCTCCACCATTGATAATATTCATCAGGGGAGCTGGCAGTCTTTTTACTCCCGTTGCAGTAGGACATTTTAGATCCTCATTTAAATAAGTAAATAGGGATTTATTAGCTTCCATGGCACCAGCACGACAAGCTGCCATTGAAACCGCCAAGGTTGCATTGGCCCCTAAATTAGTTTTAAAGTCAGTTCCATCAATTTCAAGCATTTTATTATCAAGTGCACTCTGATCACTAACATCCATACCCAGAACTTGCGGTGCGATTTTTTCGTTAATATTACTAATTGCTTTTAAAACCGACTTTCCTAGGTATAAAGATTTATCTCCATCCCTTAATTCTAGAGCTTCTCGAGTTCCCGTACTCGCACCTGATGGCACAGATGCTCTTCCCATTTTGCCACTTTCAGTGAATAGATCAACTTCAACTGTTGGGTTACCTCTTGAATCGAGAACTTGTCTTGCAATTATTTTAGTTACTTTTGACATAAAATTGACTCCTTTTATCTCGGGCATTTTAAAGGTGCCAGGAGACTTTTGGTAGCGACATCGCGTCATTTTGATTTCATTTTTGAATTTTTGACATTTCCTATTAGGCTTTTCAATGACAAAAAATTCATTTCTATTAGTATCTGCCAATGGGTCGAGCAACACTAGTACGAACACATTTATATCCTTATCACGTCACAACTAGAACTAATAATAAAGAATGGTTTGATATTCCTCTGAGAGAAGTTTGGAAAATGTGTCTTCACTCCTTATCTCATGCCCACTCAGTTTACCCCGTTAACCTCATCTCTTTTGTTCTTATGCAAAACCACTACCATATGATCCTAAGAACCCCTGACGCAAATCTAGACTTATTTATGTATGAGTTTAACAAACGTTTAAGCTTGTTAATAAGGTCAAGGTCCAAAAGAATTAACTCTGTATTTGGCGGTCGCTATAAATGGTGCCTAATTCGCTCACAAACCTATCTTTATAATTGCTACCGCTATGTCTACCAAAATCCACTAAGAGCTGAAATTGTTCATCGCTGCGAAAACTATCCCTACAGTAGTCTTCACTATCTTATCCACAATAAGGTCTTTCCTATTCCCCTCTACGATGCTTTTGGTTTCAAAGACGAGTTCGCTCTGCACTGGTTAAATCAAAAGGTTACTAAGGACGAAGCAATGGCCATTAAAAATGGTTTACGCAAAACAAAAATTAATGACATTATCTCAAACAGAAAGACTCGTCAGAAAATCAAATCTTACTTTGATGCACTGTAGTTACCAAAAGTCTCCTGGCACCTTTAGGCGGCGCTTTTCTTTTTCTTCTCTGCTAAAAGTTGAGGAACGGCCCATTCTGGTGGTCGAAAAATTGACTTCTTAATATCAAGATTATTAGATACGAATCTTTCATAAAATGTTGGAACATAGCCACAAGGTACCATTTCACCAACAAGCTTCTTCGTTTCGGGGTCACGCCCAGTTTGAATCCATCTAAATATATCGCGAACAATATAGCGCCCGTACTGATCCACCCCAAGAACTTCAGAGATATGAGAAGTTCTTCTTCCTCCATCGTGATATCTATTACACTGAACGATTAAATCAATACTCGAACCAACCA
>JBFKKF010000164.1:0-5361 GCA_041631355.1 Bacteriovoracaceae bacterium
ACTTTTCCTTTGGAGTTAATCACTCCCATTTTTTCCAATTGTGAAACTAGAGCAATTATCCCCTCTTGTCCTGACATTAAAGGTAGCATTGTAATCTCTTCTGCTAGGATAATAGTGGAAACCTTGTCTTTTGTTTTTTCCGCTAAAAGATAGATTAAAAAAGCAATTTCAAATCCAGCTTGAAGTTTAGAAACCCCTTTATAACCCATTTTCATTGTTTCAGTTATATCTATAATTGTATAAATTTCAATATTACGTTCTTCTTCGAAAGTCTTAATAAATGTAGTATTTGTTTTTGCTGATAACTTCCAATCGATGAAACGTACATCATCACCTGGATTATAAATTTGATGTTCCTTGAATTGTAGTCCTGCACCCCTAAAATGAGATTTAAACATTCCAATTGAAAAAGAATTTGAGTTTTTAAATAGTTGATTCTGTATCGAACCAACTATTCTTTCAATTTCCTTTAAATCCATTTATATGCACTCACTCGCAATGTCATAAACAACATCTCTTACATTAATCTTATCGATTACTGCTTCATAAGATAGGAGAACTCTATGTCCGAGTACTGACTTTGCAATGGATAAGACATGCTCTGGCGATACATAATCCTTTCCATCTAGATATGCTTTAAATTTTGCAATTCGATACAACCAAATTGATGCTCTTGGTGACGCACCCGCCATAATTGCACCATCATACTTTTTAATAAAGTATTTACTACCCGGTCTAGTCGCATGAACAATTTTTATAATTATGTCCTTTAATTTTTCGTCTACAAAAACAGAATTAACTTCTTCTTTTAAGTTCGATAATAATTGCTCATTCAAAATTGGTGACAATTCATTCACTGATGCTAGATTTAAATCTAGTATAGACTTTTCTGCATCAAAGTCTGGGTAGTCAACAAGCACCTTCATCATAAATCTATCTAATTGTGCCTCTGGTAAATTGTATGTTCCTTCCTGCTCTATTGGATTTTGTGTCGCCATAACAACAAATGGTGACTTTAATTTGTAAGTTTGCTCACCAATCGTTACTTGTTTTTCTGCCATGGCTTCCAGTAGCGCGGCTTGAACTTTTGCTGGGGATCTATTGATTTCATCAGCCAAAACTAGTTGAGTGAAAATTGGCCCAAACTTTGTCGTGAACTCTTCTTTTTTTTGATTGTAAATCATTGTCCCAATTAAATCACTGGGTAATAGATCCGGTGTAAACTGTATTCTACTGAAATCTAAATGACATAACTTACTCATTGCCGATACACTCAAGGTCTTCCCCAAGCCTGGCATTCCTTCTATCAATAAATGTCCTTCGCATACCAAAGCTGCAATTATGGCCTCTAGCATTTCGTCTTGACCGAAAACTACTTTTTTGGCCGATCCTAAAACACTTTCTACTTGCTCTCTTAAAACACTCACTTGCTACTCCTCGGATTTCATAGTCATTTACATCGAAATATTATACTCATATCGGGACGTTAAATCAGTTCTTTTTTAATTGAGAAAACTTGTCAATTACCTAGGTTTTATAATCATAAAACTGAAAGCTTTCTTCCAATTTTCTAACCATTTTATTACCAGCGCTGTCAGGAATGGTATGGGTCGTTTTGGTATCAATTTGAGAGGGAACCCAAACCTTCTTACTTTGCTTATAGATAACTTTAGTTTCAATGTTTACGCTATGTGTTCCTTCATAAATATCTTTTGATACGCTTTGTAATACATACTTAGTCTTAGACCACTTTTCCCTTTCAAACTTATAACGGGTTATATGTGTACCAATGGACTTCTTCTCAATGATTTTAAAGTCATTTACATCGAGTTTGATTTTAACTTCACCCACTTCACCCGTTCCTGACTTATCCTTGAATGTATACCAAACTCCCTTTGATTTAATTAGCTTATAGTCTTGTACAAATTCTCTGAGTGTTTGGCCCTTGATTAGCTGTAGTTTTTGTTTAACAATAACTGATAAGTAATCGAGAATTTCAGGATGTACATCTTTCAAGGATTCATGGGTAAGCTTAATATCATTTCCACTCACATTAATTTCAATTGAGTCTAGCTGTTTATTATAATACTTCGAAATTAAGCTCTTAATACTTTTCGACTTCACTTTTAACTTAAATTTCTCTGGTAATATCGACCTATAAATTTTGCGATCAAATTTATCAAGGGAATCTTCAGCAAACGCACCTTCAATGACATTAATTCTCAGAAGGATTAAAAAGATTATTCCAACTCGTAAAGTTAATGACTTTGATATGCTTTTCTTTTTTATAGTTAACTGTTCCTGGAACACCTTTAACACCTTTTAAGTTCTTCACTTGAGTATAGATTAAATTTATCTCATTTGAAGCAAAATTTCCAAATTGTTTAAGTGCTGCAGCAGCAATATGTATCTTATCTTGGGTTAAAGACGCATCACCCAACTTTAATATAATATGTGGGCTTTGTTGTGAATCTAAATGAAACCAATAATCATCTTTTTTTGCCCACTGCTTTCTTAAATTATCATTTCCTTGAGCACTCAAGCCAACTCCAACTATAAATCCTTGAATGCTAAATGTTTTATAGCCTTCACCTTTTTTCTCTTCTTTCTTTGAGTTCTTACTGGATCCCCACTTCGGACCTATTGCTTTAAGTGTGTTTTCAAATTCTAAGTTACTCACTTGAGAGAGTTCCGACTCGACCTGGGCCAACCTACTTTCGAGAATCGATTCGGCTCGTTTTAGACTTTTTATTTTTTCATATACCTCATCCCGACGTTTATAGTGATCACTTGACTTGAAATTTATCTTTATGCCATCGACCTGTAGTTTTTTATCTAATTTTGAAAAGTCACTTGTTTGCTCAATAAGTGAATTGAGTTTTCCCATACTAGAAACTTTATCTAAGTCTTGAGTTATGTTTTTTATTTTTCTTTTTATAAACTTTTCTTTCTTTTTTACCTTCTTTTCTCCTTTAGCTTCTTTCATCTCCTCTTCTAATAAGATTTCAATCTCTTTAAGTTCTTTGCCGGAATGACGCTCTTGAGATGTTCTTCCTATTCTATCAAACTCATCAAAACTTGTATTATCACTTATATCTCTACTAGAGTCCCAAGACCTAAATACTTTCATTGATGCTTCTTTTTCATCAAAGTACGAATGGACAAAGAAGCAATTTCGCGCCCTGTAAAAAATAAATATTTTATTTACTCTTCCCCATTTATGGTAATTGATTGCAAATATTCTGTCTTTCTCATCAGCTTCTACTGAAATCAATCGAGATGAAGATATATGTTTTCTTAAGTACTCCAGAAACCGATCTCTTTTTCTTAGAAAGCTTGGTATTTGTTTGTCTGAGAGCCATATTCCTTCATATCCATGTCCTCTTCCGAAGTAAAAATATTTAGTTTTCCCTTTAAATCTTAAAGCAATAGAGATATACCTTGAGGAGCTATAAATTTTTTGGATAAAGACATCACCCTCAATTTGAGAGTTGATTAAACGAATTTGCGCTTCAATGTGATCATAAGTTTGAATCATGAAAGAAAATATACACAACTTTGAACAAGTTCTCCAACAAATAGATTGGTATAAAGTTTTATCAGAGTATCAGTCTCAGCTTCACTTCCACGAAAATCAGGTAAGTATTCATGCTTTTTCTCAACAATCTGATATTCAGGCCATGCTTGATCAAACTAAGTACCTACTTCATATTCTTGATACTAGGGACATTTCAGAGCTCATTTCTAACCTTCACTCCTTAAATCCGGAGCTAAATCACCTCGTCTATGAACAAAGAATTCTCAAGGAACATCCTATCAGTCTACATAGCCTCAACTATCTTGTTCAATTCATTGAGAATTTTATCAATTCATTTAGGCTCATCACTGATATTTTTCCACAATATGAATTAAATGATTTTCAAGCCTTTAAGCGGAAAGTTAACCAAGAGATTATTAAAAAATTTCGAGCCTTTGTAGAAAGTGACGGTGAAATACATTTAGAAAAACATCCCGAAATTGCCCCATTATATCAAAAACAACAAGAGCTTGAATTCAAGATTCGAACCACATTAAACAACTTTCTCAATGCAAGTACCCATGAAAATAAAATTGCTTTCAAAACGATTGATCTTATAAATGATCGCTACGTTGTCCCTATCAAGAGTGATTCGTATGAATCTAGTATTGGACAAATTATTCATCGCTCAGATACTGGCCACACACTATATATTGAACCTAAATCTATTTCTCAAGACAATTTCAAACGTCTAGAGCTAATAGTACAGATTCAAGCGATTATTGCACGTGTTGAGAGGGATTTTATAAGGAAACTACTTCCCTTTCTTGATCAAATAAAATTAATTTTTTCTTTCTATAAATTTTTTGATGAGTTGTATGCTCGTGCTAAGTTTACTAAACAGTTTAATTTATCTTATCCCAGTTTATCTCCTGACAAAGGTTTTAGGTTATATAATGCCTTCCACCCCTTGATTTCTAACCCGGTTAAAAATGACATCCTGCTTTCACCTGATAATAAAGGTTTAATCATTTCTGGGCCAAATACGGGAGGGAAGACGGCAACATTAAAATTACTTGCACTTACTCAGACATTGCTACGTTATGGGTTCTTTATTCCCTGTGATGAAGGTCATATTTTCCTCTATGATCGAATTTTTTACTTTGGAAATGATAACCAGGATCTAACAAAAGGGTTGAGTTCATTTGCTGCTGAGGTAGAAAATTATAAGGACTTACTTCAAAACCTTAGCACTTCAAACCTAATTTTAATCGATGAGATTTTTAATTCTACCTCTTCTGAAGAAGCCTCAGCATTAGCAATTGCTCTTTTTGAAAAACTCGATTCCATCTCAGAATGCCATATCATTATTTCGTCACATCATCAGACACTTAAATCCATCATGCATCAAAACAATGACTACATCTCTGCACATGTTGGCTTCGATCTCGATGAAAATTTACCGACTTATACTCTACATTACGGAACACCAGGAGCGTCTCAGGCTTTGCAGATTTTCTATAATATGACATCTAAGCATCAATACTTCCAAGATATCTACAATCAATCACTTAAATATATTGATAATAAAGTAATACATTATGAAAAATTATTAAACTCAATTGCGGATAAAGAAAACGAACTATCCAAACTACTCCGTGATAATAGGTCTTTAAATCAACAACTCAAAAATCAAAAGAAATCCATGGAGGGAGTTATTAAACTCAAAATTAATGAAGCAGTTAAATCAACAGAAGAAAAATTAAAAAATATTACCAATAAAGCAGAGCGTGTGCTGCAACAAGTTAAAATGGGTGAAATTAGCAAAGTACGGCAATTAGATA
>JBFKKF010000165.1:0-5356 GCA_041631355.1 Bacteriovoracaceae bacterium
ATTGGCTTCCAAAACCCTTCATGTTTAAACGAGAAAAGCTCCCCATCTTTTGCAAGGTTTTCTAAGGGGGCCCTTTCAAAAATAGTTTCATCTCCCTCTTTGATATAATCAAAAACTTTAGACTCACAAACGAAAAAACCTCCGTTAATCCAAGCTCCATCACCTTTGGGTTTCTCCATAAATGACTTGATTTGGTTTTCTGAACTTATTTCTAATGATCCAAAACGTCCTTCCGGCTGTACTGAAGTTACCGTCATCGCCTTTCCATGCCCTCTATGAAATTTTAATAATTCATCAATATTCACATCACTTAGCCCATCACCATAAGTAAGCATGAATGTACCACCTTCGAGGTATCTCTTGGCCCTAAGAACTCTCCCACCAGTCATGGTATTAAGTCCCGTTTCCACCAGAGTAATCTTCCAGTCTTCACTAGTATTGTTATGAAGCTCCATCTGATTATTTTTAACGTCTATAGTTACATCTGAGTTATGAAGAAAGTAATTTGCAAAATACTCTTTTATTACGTAGCCCTTATAACCAAGAAGTACTACAAACTCTTTAATTCCGTATTCTGAGTAACACTTCATTATATGCCAAAGAATCGGCTTCCCACCAATATCTATCATTGGTTTTGGTTTTACATCTGACTCTTCACTAATGCGTGTTCCATATCCTCCAGCTAGTAATGCCACTTTCATAAAAGATCCTATTTTAAAATATTTCCTAATGTTTTTATCATATACTCTAAGTGCTCACCCTCAAGTCCTGGATAAACACCAATCCAAAATGTATTATTCATAATGTAATCTGTGTTAGGTAGTTCGCCGACGACTCTTTTCTGAACATCTTTATACAAGGGTTGCTTTAACAGGTTGCCTCCAAAAAGCATTCTTGTTCCTATTTTGTGCTTTTCCAAGCTTTGGGTAACTGCATTTCTTTCAATTCCACATCCTTCCCGCATTGAAATAGGAAATCCAAACCAACTCGGCTCAGACTCTTCATAGGATGAAGGTAAAATAATTCTATCCTCAAACTTTTTTAAACCTTCTTTCAGAAAGGAAAAATTTTCATTTCTTCGATTAACAAAGTGGGGAAGTTTCTTAAGTTGGCTGACGCCAATTGCGGCCTGCATATCACTTACTTTTAAATTATACCCAATATGCGAGTATATATACTTATGATCATACCCTTCAGGTAGATCACCTAGTTGCCAACCAAAACGCTTCTTACAGGTATCGTCCTTACCTGGAGGACACCAACAGTCTCTGCCCCAATCGCGAAATGACTCGGCAATCTTTTTTAGGAGTTTATTACTAGTAAGTACTGCTCCTCCCTCTCCCATGGTTATATGATGAGCTGGATAAAAACTTGCTGTAGCAAAGTCTCCATAAGTCCCAACCATTTTTCCATCATACTTAGCTCCAACTGCATCACAACAATCTTCAATAAGCCACAGGTCATATTTATCACAAAAAGCTCTTACTTCTTTTAGATTAAAAGTATTACCAAGTGTATGGGCCACAAATACGGCCTTTGTTTTTTCAGAGCGAGCTTCCTCAAGCATTGATGAATCAATTTGATAAGTGCCTAATTCAACATCAACAAAAACTGGAACACATCCGTGCTGAACAATTGGGTTAACCGTCGTTGGAAAACCTGCGGCCACAGAGATAACTTCATCCCCTGGATTTAATTTTTTTTCTTTAAGCCTAGGAGAAGTCAATGCCGCAAAAGCAATTAGATTGGCAGATGAGCCTGAGTTAACTAGTAAGCAAGAATTTTGCCCCATATACTTTGCAAACTCTGATTCAAATTGATCTGCATATCTTCCAGCTGTTAACCACATATCCAAGCTAGAATCAATTAAGTTCACAAGATCTTCACTATCTAATACCTTTCCTGATGGTGGAATATAGTCTTCACCAGGAATAATTTTACGTTTCCCATTTTGTTCAAAATAGTTCTTGGCCAGGCCAAGGATTTCTTTTCGCACCACAGCTTCCTTGATTTTAAATTAATTAATATATAGCTGGATTATAGACTCTTTAGCACTGTATTTAAAGCATTCTCTCTAACTGTGAAATTGTATCTGTTAAAAAAATAGTCTTGGATTTCCTGGGGATTGTGCTCTGCCTTCAAAGCTTGGCCAATCAGTTTTTTTAACTGGTCCACTTGGCCATACTCACACTGGTCTCCATAGTCTGATACTATTTCACTCAATGCATATTGAGAATAGACTATGGGATAACATCCACGCAACGCACCATCAACAACAGCAGCACCAAAACTTTCATAATGGGACAATTGCATAATGATTTTAGCGCTATTAAGTTCATCGTTAAACGACTTACTGCCAAAATCCATAGCTCCAAGCCTGCGTAAGTTTGAAGGGCAATTCTTAAAAAGTGCCTCGCTTTCCGGATCAATACTCCCCATCAAAATAAACTCAACCTCAGGCATTTCCTTAGCAATTAAGATTAACTGATCCACACCCTTAATATAAAATTTAGCTGGACTAACATTTGAGATCATTACAACTTTATTTTTTCGCTCTCCCCAGGGTCTTAAATCAATTTCTGGTTTTTCAAAACCGTGCTCGATAAGCTCTATCTTGTCCTCGGGGATTAAGGCATTATCCATGGCCTCTTTCATATTACTTTGTGAAATACAAATGACCTTATCGGCAAATTTAAACACAAGAGTTTGAAGTTTTTGCTTAATAAGTGAGTGGGTATAACTACCATGATGGAAAAGCTCATCCTTGGCCACATCGTATCCCCCTGCCACAATGACGAGTTTTTTGCCAAGAATCTTTCCCCAAATAAGCAAAGGCAAAAACCAAATACTTCCAAACCATGCAAAGATGATATCTACTTGTAGTACTAGGCCCATCCAACCCCAAACTTGAATTAGGCCCTTTCTAGTTACAAAGAATTCCTTTAATTCAAAGTTTTTCCCTAGGATATCCCTGTCTCTAATGGCCCAGCTGGCCTTATTCTTGTAAATAAATAAGATCTTTTTCATTGCCACAGATTAACTTAGAGCTCACTATTGAGCAAATTAACACTTTATAAATTATCTTCAATATTGTAAGTTTAGCTTATTGCATTACCAAAGGAAAATTGTTGAAAAAACCGACACTGGCCATTGTGATCCCTTGCTTTAATGAGGAGGAAGTTCTTCCAGAAGTGACTAAGCAACTAGATCATAAAATAGACTTTTTAATACAAAAAGAGCTTATTTCTGTGGAAAGTTTTATCTGTCTGGTTGACGACGGTAGCTCAGATAAAACTTGGCAGATGATTGAGGATTTCGCAAACAAAAATAGAAAGTTTAGAGGCATAAAGCTCAGCTGCAACAGAGGTCATCAAAATGCATTGGTTGCAGGTCTAGTTACTTGTGAGAAATATTGCGATATTACAATTTCTATTGATGCCGACCTTCAAGACGACATTAATGCTATCGACCAAATGATTGAAGAGTTTCATAAGGGACATGAAGTTGTATATGGGGTTAGAAGTAAAAGAAAAACCGATACCATGTTTAAAAAATGGACCGCTATTGGATTCTATAAGCTAATGCAATTATTTGGAGTTAATATAATTTTTAATCATGCTGACTATAGACTTGTTAGTTCTAATGTCTTGAAGTGTTTTAATGAATACAAAGAAGTAAATCTCTTTCTACGAGGAATATTTCCCACCATTGGTTTTAAAAATACAGTTGTTGAGTACGAAAGAAATGAACGCTTTGCTGGTGAGTCCAAGTACCCACTGAAAAAAATGCTCTCTTTTGCCCTTGAGGGGATTACTTCATTCAGTACCGTTCCTCTACGGATGGTTATCTTTCTTGGTTTTTTCACCATCTTAATTACAATTATACTTACCCTTTGGGCATTATTTCAAAAACTCACTGGAAGTGTGACCCCTGGGTGGAGCTCTACGATTATTTCCATTTACTTTTTGGGTGCCGTGCAATTATTGTCCATCGGATTGATTGGACAATATATTGGTAAGATATACAAAGAGGTAAAGGCCAGGCCCAGATTTTTTATCGAAACAAAATCAGGCTTTAAATCTTAGACATTTAGGAACCCCATGAACGAAACTAAGACCTTAATAAAAGAAACTTTATTACATTTTGTAAATTATCATAGGGCGATATTAATTGGACTAGGAATACTGATTTCTCTATCTCAGCTTACCGCTATATCATCCTATATAACTAAAAACGTCACACATCGGGCCATTATTTATTCCAATGACAATGACGGCGGCAGGGCAATCGAAACTGTCATGAACACGAGGTGGTACAATAGTAATCACTTTCGTCCCTACGGTAATTTGTATTTTAGAATTGCTCATACACTTGAAGCGTTTGGTGGCTATTCCGGACTAGATGAGAACCTAAGTGAAATTGAGCAAGAAGAAATATCTCACCATAGAGCATTAATGCTTACCTCACTCCTTTCTCTTTATGCTCTTGCATTTCTTATTGCCATAATCATAAGTAAAGACTGGATTATTAGATTAATGATTGCTCCCATAATCTTTACTTCATTTCTGTATTCCTCAGTCCATGTTAATTTATTCTTAAGACCACACCCAGATCATTTATTATCATTAATGGTTGCGATTTCAGCTTATGCATCTTTTTTCTTATTTAAGTTTCCTAAATCTAAAAAATACTATTTTATAGCAGCTATGGCCTGGGGGATTACCACCGCAGTAAAAACCTCTACCATTTTATTTGCACCAGCAATCATCCTACATTTTTTCCCACCCATAAATCGTAATCAATTTAAAAGAGCACTACAGTTTGTTGGAATCATGTTTGTAGCTTATCTGGCGGTAGGGTTTCCTCAAAATCTCTCGGTGGGAAATACCATTGGCTTTCTCATGGTGCAAAAAGTATATAACGTCTCACCTGATTGGGAATCAGTTAAGGACTGGGCAAATCTTCTTTATGACCAACTTAAATATCCACTGCCAATCATACTCATTTTGACTTTAATTTTTAGTGATTATAAAACAAAAATCAAACCCAAGTTTGCCATTTTCATTATTATTCCATTTATCGTTTTATTCTCAAGAAAGATTCTCTCTATTCATTATTATTATACTCTACCTTTTGTGGCTTTTTTATTAATCGGGTTAGCTCTTATTTTAAAATCAAAGGTCAAAATCAATATGCCATACAAGTATCTAGGAGCATTTCTTACACTTATAATCTTTAAATTCTCTTTCGGTTTTGAACCTCAAACTCTTGCAGCAGAATTTAAAAAACAACAAAAGTGTAGACCCGAAGCTGAGGCGGTTTACAAAACTGTTCGTAGCTACCAAGTAAATAATGA
>JBFKKF010000166.1:0-5337 GCA_041631355.1 Bacteriovoracaceae bacterium
AATGCCCACGTGCAGGCGGAGGAGGCTGCCCGTGCACTCATCGTCACTGCGGACACCAAGATCGCCGAAGCACAGGAAGAAGGCGATGCAGAGAAGGAGCAATTGTGGCGGGACAATCGGGCAGGGTACATACGGGACCTCATCGCCGCCCTCGAAGGCCAGCAGGCGTTGAAGGAGAACCACGACCTATGGGTCGAAGTGGACCGCACGCTCCTGCAGGATCGGGACGATGCCCGTGCCAAGAACCTCATCCTTGCCAAGACCGGTCTCGACGGCATCAATGAACAGGGCACCCAAGCGGCCTTCGCCAAGAAGGACGCCACCATGGAACAGATGCAGAGCATGATGATTAATATGATGGGGATGATGAAAGGTGGAGGGATGCCAAATATTCCGGGGATGCCATCAATGCCAGGATTCCGTCAATCTCCCGGCGGAGGAAAGAAGAAGAAGGGTGGAAAGAAGAAAGGCCAATTCGGCAGTAAGTTTTTCTAAGCTTTGGGCCAATTTTAGGCAATAAGCACAATAGCAATTGACTTTAATGGGCCAATGATTTAAAAATACTATCTTTTAAATGAGATTTAATAGGAGAAATATAAATGGTTAAAATTAGATTACAACGTGGTGGAAGAACTCACAGACCTGTTTATACAATTGTTGCTGCTAACTCAAGAGCGGCCAGAAACGGGAAATTTCTTGAAAAGCTAGGTCAATACGACCCAAATTCTAAAGAAATACTAAAGGACGTTAAAGTTGAATCAGTAAAGGCATGGGTTGAAAAGGGCGCTCAGCTTACTGATACAGTAAGATCTTTGTTTAAGAAGCAGGGCATCAACCTTTAATTGTTAAAAAAATATTTTTGAAATAACTGATTTCATGTGTAAAATATCTCTATAAGCTATAATAATTTAACGCAGGTAGGTGTTATGAGCGAACTTAGAGATTTAATTGAGTACATTAGCAAGTCATTAGTTGACATGCCGGAAAAGGTTGAAGTTAGAGAAATTGAAGGTGAACAAACAACTGTAATTGAGTTGGATGTTGATGAAAGCGATCGTGGAAAGGTTATTGGAAAGCAAGGAAAGACAGCAAGAGCATTAAGAACTATACTAAATGCAGCTTCGACTAAGCTTAAAAAAAGATCTCACTTAGAAATTATTGAATAAAATTCTTTTCACTTTATAAATAACCAATGTAGTGCTACAAAACGTTTTGATTTTCAGCATTATATTGGTTTTTTTATGTCTAAAAATGAACAATTAGTAAAATTAGGAGAGTGTAGAAAGCCCCATGGAATTAAAGGCGGGTTTAAATTTCATCTCTATAATCAAGAAGATAGTGTTCTAAAAAATAAGGAAACGATTACTCTTTTTCCTCTTAGCTCAGCAAGTTCAATTCCTTCAGAAGGTAAAGAATTTGAGATCAAGACCATTCACTTTGGTAATCAAACTGTGTGTTACTTAAACGACATCGTTGATAGAAATATAGTTGAAGCCATGCTTCCTTTTTCAATTCATTACCCAAGAGAAAAATTTCCAAAGCTTGAAGACGGACAGTGGTACGTATCAGACTTAGAAGGCTTAAAAGTTCTTGATACCTTAGGACGTGAAGTTGGAAAAATCTCGAGGTACTTTGATAATGGTGCTCAACTCGTTTTAACTGTCGTGACTGAAAATGAGAAATTTGAGCTTCCCTTTATTGAAGCTTTTTTCCCGGAAATTGATATTGAAGCAGGAACGATTACCTTTATTACTCCGGAGTATGATGAATGATTAAAAATATATGGGTCCTTTCCATGTTTGATCATTATTTTGATAATTTCACTGATCTTGGAATTATTGGTTCCGTCTTTAGAAATGAAAGGGGAGATGGGATTGAGTACAAATTTCATAATGTTTCAATTCCCAAGTATTGTAAAAAAGGTTTTAAAGGAGTTGATGATTCTCCCTTTGGTGGTGGAGTGGGAATGGTCATGCGGGCAGATGTGCTAAGGGATGCCCTGACGGAAGGGGTAGTGAAAGCTGGAGGCTACTCAGATATAAAAAAAGAACTTCATATCGTTTGTCCTGCTCCAAGAGGAAAAGTGTGGAACCAAACTCATGCTATGAGTTTTGCCAAGGAGCATTTCAGTTTTGACTCAGAAAAGGATCTCGTTTTTATCTGCGGTCGTTACGAAGGAATCGATGAGAGATTTCTAGAGCATTACGTAGACGAATTTATCTCCCTTGGTGATTATATTCTCACCGGTGGAGAGTTAGCGGTTATGATTATCCTCGATAGTGCTCTGAGATTTGCCCAGGGTATTTTAGGAAATAAACTTTCTGCTCAAGAAGAGTCATTTTTTAATAATCGCTTAGAGCATGCGCTTTATACCCGGCCAGCAGAGTTTGAAGGGGTTGAAGTTCCAGATGCTTTGAAGTCTGGGCATCATAAAAAGATTGAAGAATTCAAGCAGGACTCCTCACTAGGTTTGACTAAAAAATATCGACCAGATTTATTAAAGGAAATTAAATGAAACATTATATAGGACTAATTCATCACCCCATTCTTGGACGAAAAGGGGAGATTATCACCACTTCGGTTACCAATTTGGATATTCACGATATTGCTCGTTCGGCGAGGACTTTTGGATTTAAGAAGTATTTTATTGTGACCCCGGTGAAAAAGCAGCATGAACTAGTCCAGACCATACTGGATCATTGGAATAAGGACGTGGAAAATAGTTATAATCCGGATCGATCATCTGCGTTATCTTTTATTGAATTAGCGGAAAGTATTGAAATTGCTAAGGAAAAGATCAAAGAGATCGAGGGAGTGGAGCCTTATGTGGTAGTGACAGGGGCGAACTTTGAGGATTTTAGTGGTAACGAACATGAGCTTCGTAAGCGTTTAGAGCTTGACAACAGACCCATGTTCTTGATATTTGGTACAGGTTGGGGATTACATGCCTCTGTTATTGATGATGCGGATTTTAAATTAGATCCCATTATTGGTACTGCAGATGATGGTTATAACCATCTCTCTGTTAGATCAGCGGTTGCAATATATTGTGATCGACTGGGCAGAAGCCTCTGAGTCTGAAATTTTTAACCCTTCCCTCTGGCCAGCGAATAGGTAGATAAGGTGAAAGGAAGGATATATTCGGAGTAAAAAATGAATTTAGTAGATTTAGTAAACAAAAACTACGCTGAAAAGAACAAAAATGTTGAAAAATTTCCTGATTTTAAAGCTGGGGACACGATTAATGTTTCAGTTAGAATCAAAGAAGGTAATAAGTCTAGACTTCAAAAATTTGAAGGAACTTGTATTGCTATCAAAGGAAATAAAAACAACACTGATGGACACTTTAGAGTAAGAAAAATTTCTAGTGGCTATGGTGTTGAAAGAGTTTTTCCTTTTCATTCTCCAAACGTTGAAGTTGTTGAGCTTGTTAAACGTGGTAAAGTTAGAAGAGCTAAGCACTTCTACCTAAGAGAAAGAACTGGTAAGGCTGCTAGAATCGAAACAGATTACAGCAAAAAGTAATTCGATTAATTTTTTATTAATTGATATAGACCCTCGTTTACGCGAGGGTCTTTTTTTATAAGAGAGTATGGAAAGAGAATTATTTAAATCCTATCAAAGAATTATTGGTTGTGATGAGGTTGGGCGAGGACCTCTGGCAGGCCCGGTTGTTGGGGGAGCAGTTAGCTTAGATGATAATTCAAGCACATTAGTGAAGTTAGAAAGTCTTGGAGTTACTGATTCCAAAAAACTTACCGATAAAAAAAGAAATAAAATTTTAGTGGAACTTGGTATTTCTATTTCAAATGTAAAACTCGAAGAAATTCATAAAGTACCAAAGACAAATATTTCATTTGTTTTATTTGAACACACCCATAGCGAAATTGATGAAATGAATATTTTGCAGGCTTCTTTATCCGCCATGAAAAATGCTAGCGATAAATTAATTCTAGGCGAGTCAAAACAAATTATCCTTATAGATGGCAATAAAGATTTTGATAGTGTTGTTCAAACTATGCCGGTAATAAAGGGGGATAGTAAGTCTTTGGCCATAGGACTTGCTAGTATTATTGCTAAAGTTTTCAGAGATGAAAAAATGAAGCACTATGATGAGCTTTATCCTGGCTATTCTTTTGGAAAGCATGCAGGTTATCCTACTAAGGAGCATAAGCATGCCATCGCATCTATTGGACCCTCCAAAATTCACCGCAAAACCTTTAAAGGAGTTAAAGAATTCTTCTAAGGGAGAACTATTAGAGAAGCACTGGTCAGAAGTTCTTCACCCACAAGGTGTTCCACTGTTGGTTTCAAGTAGGCTACTTAGAAAGTATGGTTGTGGCCAAATAGATATCTGTCTCTATAAAAATGGATTGGTGATTTTATTTGAAATTAAATCAGTTCCTGAAGGGTTAAATCATATTCAGTATAATAGGTTAAAGAAATCACTGGAATTATTGACCGCAATTTTTAACGTTCCGGGTCATATTGAATTTAAAAGTCATTGCCAAAAGAATTAAGAATACTTAATCTAAGTATATGAAAAAACTATTTCTCATTTTATTTATTTCTGTAATGACAATGGCCCCTATTCAAAAAACTTATGCATTAGATGCTAAGGGGAAGGCGTTTTTAGTTATTTGTACATATGGAACCGTTGGAGGGGCACTGCTTGGTTTTGCTTCTATGGCCTTTGGAACTAATTCTAGGGCAATTGCTCAGGGAGCATCTCTTGGGCTTTATGCAGGTATTGCCTTTGGAAGTTATGTTCTTCTATCTCATAAATCTAATAACCAAGTCCCAGCTGATTTTGATGCTCCTCCACCAGGAGTAGAGCCGCTTCCTGGTGACGCGCCACCAGAAGGTGGTGGTTTTGGTTCTCCTTCATCATTTGGTTCACCTTCTGGAGATGGAAGTGGATTCTTCGGAGGTGGGGGAAGAATTGAGCAGGTAGAAGATAATCTTTATAATTTTAGATATAAAAAAAAAACCTACACTATGTACTTTTTCTGAAAGGCCTTTTTGAGATCTACAGGTGAACCACTTTAAACCACACTAACTCGCAAACCACGCTGAGTTATGAAGCCGACAATTTGCAAGCTCAAGAAGACCTTTTGCCGAGTCGCGGCGGCACTCCCATAGCTACGGATCTGGTATCAGAAATCTGAGCAATTCGTGCTTTGTAATTCACGTAGGATCATACAGGATTCAATCGACGATACGAAATATCTCGGCAGTGCCCACAGGCTCGTTATAACTGTCTGTCGCAGTACAACTTACCTCAAGTACATGGCAGTCTCAAATCGCAAAAAAAATCTCAAAATAGTGCCCCCCAGC
>JBFKKF010000167.1:0-5289 GCA_041631355.1 Bacteriovoracaceae bacterium
AAGATGAAAGTCAAAATTGATAAGTAATTAAAATCATTCCTATCCTATTAATATTATTTATGCAAAAAACTGTGATCTTACTTTCCCCTTGGGAGTACCAAGTTTATATAAGCCAGCTTTCGAGTTGGCTTTTTGTATGTCCAGCTTTTTAAATTTTACTGGGGGCCAGCATCAGCTACGCTTAACTTATGAAGTTGGCTAGCGATCTTTTCTTTCTGTAAACCTTGAGTGATTTTAGTTCTCATGTCATTTTTAAGCGCCCAGGCATCAGCTGGAGTTTCTGCCCAAGCAGCTGCCCAACATTTGATAGCATCCTTTTGCAAATCCATTACCCAAAAAGATGGCTCTTCTGCGTTGAAGAAATGGGATGAACTTTTGGCAGAGTCAATTGCGATTCTCTCAACGGTTTTAATATCCGCTTCCGGAGAAACGTAGAACTCCACATGTGCCCAAATATACTGATCGGTAATGGTTAAATTTTGAATTTCTTTTTGAATCATCATGGAGTTTGGAATGACAACTCTGTTCCAATCCCAACGCTTTAATACGGTACTAGTAAAACCAATTTCATCTATGGTTCCATAATGGCCATCAATGACGACAGTATCCCCAACTCTGATACTTCTAAAAAAGGAGATGACGATTCCTGCAAAGAGGTTTTCCAAAAAGGGGCGAAGAGCAAAACCAGTAAGAACGGAAACCATTGCAGCAATAATCGAGACATAAACCGTTGGTACTTGGCCAAGTTGAGGAATGGAAATAAATATGGCCCACATAATGAAAAGACCAATAGGAATAATTTTGTGAATGAAGGAGAACCGACTTTCGATATCTATAATACCTCTTTCCCTGACTTCTTTTCTAGTCTCATCCGCTGGTGAGTGAGTTTCAACAGCTTCATTTATATCTCTCGTCTTAATACTACGTATTTTAAACTTTTCAGCTGCATTAACTTTAAATAAAAAATAAAGATAAATCGCAGCAAAAAAAACTGTTACTCCAATATGATAATAATAGTTCATACAAATCCTCTACTTGCTCATCTTAATTATTGAGCAATAATTTAATGCCAAGTTTATCTTATCTAATTAGTGAATACAAAGCTGATCCCACGGTTGAAAGCCTAAAATCATTACACAGGATATTGTGCATTGCGAAAACATGCTCTATATTACACACACTTCGGAGCAATTTATATGAATAAACACATTAAGTCACTGATTTTACTTGCTACTTTACCTCTTTCGGCCCAAGCGTTAGAGCTTCCTGGAGATGAATTATTAGGCTACTTCAGTGCTACCTGTAACTCTCAAAAGGAGTGGACTAAAGCTGCTCTAAGCGATACCCGTGCCCTCATTTCTGTCATAGATAAGATAGCAGGAGATCCTGATTGCACCAGTGTGGCCGGAGCCCTGTCTAGTCTTAATAGCCTGCAAATGACTATTACCGAAATTGAAAACCGAAATTCTTCTAGTATTGAAATTGAAAAACTCAAGGCCCAGGAGATTGAGCTTCTAAAGCAACTAAATAACACGACAGACCCTGCCGTTAAATATGAAATCGAAGCAGCAATTAGGAGTGTCCAGGTTCAAAAGGCTACCCTCTTGAGTGAAGAATCAGCTAAACAAGATTTATACGGACAGGATGTAAAAGAAACTTACTCTAAAATTGTTACTAGTAGTGATCAGATCTTTAATACTCTTAAAAATAATCAAAGATGCTTGGATAAAAATCATAGTTTGCTTCGTACGGTCACCTCTCTTACAAGCTCACTAGCGGCATCAGCTTATATCTTAAACCCAGCAGTGGCCATTGGAGTTTCTGCGACAACAGACTTTATGGGAACGGCTATTTCTTCTTTTAGAAAAGGTTGGTTTAATCGCAAGGTTAGAAAACTTTCGCAAAATACTCTGGCGATGGAGGGCTACACTTGCGCTCTCGAATCATTAACTAATAGATGGTGTGATCTTCGAGACGCCCAAAACTTTATTGATTTTAAAGCCAAGTTAAGAATGCAAACGAATCGAGAAAGTGGATTAAAATCCGTGGTGAGATTAAATGACAGAGATATTCCAGTCTTGCTCGATTGGTTAAATAGAGTCAGAGCTGGGGTGCCAGCATCTACAGTTGCTAATGGGGAAAGACAAGAAAAAGTCTTTCACCGAGAAGCCTTAGTTAGATCAGCAGAAGCTGTTGGAAATGGTCAAATTAGTGAAAGCAAACCTCTGTATCAGGCAGCAAGTAATGCAAAGGATAAGTACAATGTTCTAAGAACAATAATCACTAATTTAACAGGAAAAGAATGCGGCTCTACTTTCATGAGAGGAGGAAGTGACAGTAGTCCCCTAAATGATATCTATACTACTGACTACTCGCCTTTTTATTTACTAGGGCTAGGAACAATTCCTGTCAACTCTAGTGGGTTTAAGGTCGACTTTTGTAAGTTTGATCCTTTTACTGAGTGGCCAGCTGGTAGTTATTCTCCCGATTTAAATTTACTTGAACAAAGATTCAGAGACTGGATTGAAAAAGCAAGAACACGAGTAAACCAAGAACTCAATTTGGTCTTACAACCCGATGCCTTGCAAGTTGTTACTTCCGCTCATGAAAGGACTGGAAATAAGTGGAAGATATCCACTATCACAGCAGTTAAAAATATTAAAAACTTCTTGGAAAATTATAAGCCATCTCAATTTGCAGATTTTAATTATGAGCAAATTTATACTGATACAATATTAGACTTGAAAACAATATTAGATATTTTTCAAACTAATATTATGGATGTGACGATGGATCCCAAGGAAGCATTAAAAGAAATCTATACAACAATGGATCTTCAATACGGTACAATTGTTATTCAAACTCGACTTGAAATGGCCGTTAGAGTTTCATTAGATGAATATTTTAAAACCCTTGAAGGGGAGGAAGCCCAAATTGCATCTCAACTGTACGCAGCCGACTCATTTTTAGAGGTACTACAAAAGATTAGTGGTACCGACAATCTAGGTGAGATTAAGAATGATGTGATGCGGGCCCAGCGAGTCACACTTAGCAATATGGAAATATTTGTAAAAGTATTTGGTAAGAATCTTAATCAACAATTAATAAAGAATAAAACGAAAGCTGCGTCTGGGGATAAGTTAGTTGCTAATGTGTATGAGAGAAATATTGCCGAAGTATGCCTACTACTTTCATCTTTACAGAAATGGCCTGAAAGTATTGATCAATCTTTATGCGAAAATGTCTCCATTAAACCGGCACTTCCTGGAGGGCCAAGCTCTGTACAAGTTAATTCAGGTTATATTCAAAGTTCATTTTCAAAAAGAGAGTGTGGTTATCGAAATTATTTACGTAAAACAAAAATCGTATCTATTCAGCGTAATTTGTTAAATGTAAGGCCCTTTTAGATTTTTTTATTGGGCCATCAATACTTAATCTGCAATAATGCTTTCCCATGACAATAGAAAGTATCAATATTGAGCAGACGATTGAATCGACGCTACTGGAAGTAAAAAAAGACAAATCACTTTCTCCAGGACTTGTTAACTCAATAAATTTATTAGTTCTGATTATAAAACTATTAATTTCAAGACTTGGACTTAATAGCACCAACAGTAGCTTGCCTCCATCAACTAATAATCCACGCCGAACCCGTGGAGCTGATAAAAAGAAACGTAAGAAAAAATCATCTAAGAGTGTTGGAGGACAACCGGGGCATGAGGGAACAACTTTAACTCAATACGAAGAAGCTGATGAAGTTATTGAACTAAGTGTTGATCGTAGAACATTACCCGACAATGAGTCCTTTAAAAAATGTGAGGATGAGATCAGGCAGGTTTTAGATATTAACTTAGACTTTATCGTCAGAGAGTATCGCGCAGAGGTCCTTGAAGACAGTAAAGGTAACCAGTATGTAGCTGAGTTCCCTAACAATATTACCAAGGCAATTCAATATGGATCAAGTGTGAAAGCATTTGCAGTCTATATGTCTCAGTATCAATTAATCCCATACAATAGAGTTCAGGAGGTCTTTAAAGATCAATTTGGACTGGAGCTATCACAAGGAAGTCTCTCCAACTTTAATAAAGAAGCTTATGAAAAACTTGAGTCATTTGAAGCCGAAGCAATGGCATCTTTATCAAATTCAAAAGTTCTTCATGCTGATGAAACAGGTATCAAGATTGATGGGGAATTAGCGTGGATGCATGTACTGAGTGACAATAAAACTACGATCTATTTTGCCCATGAGAAACGTGGAAAAGATGCAATTGAAGCGATGAATATTATTCCAAGATATTCTGGAGTGCTATGCCACGATCATTGGAAGCCATACCTTGGATACAAGTGTATCCACTCACTTTGTAATGCCCATCACCTTCGGGAATTACAATGGGTAATTGATTTTAAAGATCATAAGTGGGCAAAGTCGATGAAAAGATTTTTATTGAAACTTAACGAACTCACTGATGAATATGGAGGAGTTCTTCCTGACGATATTCAAAAAAAGAAGATTAAGAGATATCGAGAGATTCTCAGTAATGGGAAACGAGAATGTCCCATATACCTGCCTGCAAAAGGTAGCAAGGGCAGTCGAAAACGTCCGAGGCAAACCAAGGAAAGGAATCTACTAGATCGGTTAATAAATTATGAAGATCAAGTTTTACTCTTTATTAAAAACAAAGATGTGCCGTTTACTAACAACCAGGCTGAGCGTGATATTCGTATGGTGAAAGTTCATCAAAAAATATCAGGACAATTCAAATCAATGAGAGGGGCCAAGCATTTTTGTAGAATTAGAGGCTATCTGATGAGCTTACGAAAGAGAGGTCATGCTCCGTTGGATAAACTTCAAGTTGTTTTTGATCCAGAACTCGCTGAATAGATACCAAAAATCTATCAAGATTGGGGTGTGAATTTCACAAAAGATTAGAGACAAAAAGAGGCTTTGATATTTTTATCTAACAATTGTCCCCATTTTTCTCCTTGCGAATCTAAGAGGGTAAGCAGCTTAACTTGAAAAGTTTCTTTAGGGCATAGAATGTAATATGAATGTTCCAGGTTTTTAATCTTTGTTTTGGTCTCGTAACGATAACCTGCAAAAATGACTTTGTTATTAGATTTATTTTTAAAAGACTTAAATTTTTCAAAATCCAGGATTTTCTGTCCGCGCTTTTTGGCCCACATTTTTCTTCCGTTTTTATACTTGTCGTAATTTTTTTCAAGTAATTTCGGATCAAGATCAATCTTCATAACCCCAGTGGGGATAACAGAAATACTTGTATTCTTTTG
>JBFKKF010000168.1:0-5286 GCA_041631355.1 Bacteriovoracaceae bacterium
ATTCCAAGAAAATATAGAATGCTTGTCATTGGCCCGTGACTCATATGTTGAGTTCAGGGGTTTGCTTGAGTGTTTGTAATTTTAATACCTTACGGTAATTGGTATTCGTTACATTAAAATAAATTGCCAAGAAAATCTGCTGCTAAATTTGGCGACTACACAATTCTAGCAGCTTATCAATTAAGAGCTTTTAGTTTACCAACTTGACGAAGATGCATATAGAGTTTCTTAAAACCACTGGTGGCCACTCTCCTAGCATATCCAATTTCTTTGTACATCAGAGGAGTAGCGCTAAAAAAGATATTAATCTTTGCTAGTGTTTCATTATAGTCTAGATCCGTGTGAGTTAATGTCTGCCCATGTTCCTCATTAACATGGGATAAAATAGCTTGAGCTTCAGCATTATATTTAAGTGCATAATGGCCACCTAAGAGTAAATAACCAGCTCCTACTAATGGTATACATGCTTGGGGGACTTTTACAAACATCCAACAGCTAAGACTGGTGGCACCGACGGCCAGATCTTTTGTAATTGCACCTAAATATCGTTTTCTTTCAAACTGCTGTCGCAAGGTTGTGGCAAGAGAGCACAAATGAGGTTTTTCTTTTAAAATATCGTTCATGATTTGTGTGTGAAACATTAGTTCAAGGTTTTTATCAAACTCCAGAGGGTCCATCTTCTCAAGCCTTTTAATCACTTTGCTTGAGTTATTCCCCAGCTCTCGGTAAGCATTAATGATTTCGTGGTCAGTAGGATTCGCTGATTTAAGATATGCTAATAATGGGTATTCATTTAAAACAGAAAAATATACTTCTCTATATTCTTTCAAATCGTGAATGCTTCTATATTTTCTCTTTCTTGCTAAGAATCTATTTTGCGCCATAAAATATTCAATTTTCCAAAAATCACGAGCACGACTAAGCTGTCGCTCTTTGTTTCTATTTGCACTAAACTTGTGTAAAATATTTCTAATCTGACGTTCTCGGTTTTTAATAATACCTTCTGCCTCAGCTGTATGTTTAAATTCCTCGATCCATGCCAATTCTTCTTTGGCCCTAAAGTCAGAAACAAGCCCTATCTCGTCATCTGTAAGAGCCTGCTGTGATGGTAATCCATGGGCCAGATGCTTAATATTCACTCGAGCCTTTTCTTTGACTGGAGATCCTGGAAGAACTTTCTCCACACGTCTTTCCACATCAACCAAAGACATGGCCATGCGTAATATAGGAAGAAGCTCATCAATTTTTGATTTCGTTTCTGCTATTATCTTAGTACAGTTAGTGTTAGACTCAGCATTTTGAAAGCAGGCCATTTCATTTTCTGCGATCATTTTACTTACCTGTGCATTTAACATCGCTCGCTTTTTAACTTCTTCAAAAAACATATAGGTTTCGGGAATCTTTTCAATCCCCTCTAGCTCAGAAGCAGAGTATTTTTGCTCGCAATTGGAGTTTTGCTGTGAGCTCAGACAACTGGGAAAAATATCTGCTTCACTAGCATAGGAGCCCATGCCGATAACAATCAGCAAAACAAATATGATTAATTTAGCAAAACAGTGAATATAGTCTCCAATTTCTTTATATAACAAAGACTTATCGGGTAGCCGAACTTTTTACTACACTATATTCTGAAAAGATTGTTTAATTTCAGTAAGTTATTTCATCGGTTGGTGGATTGAGATTTAACTAGGCCGATTTTAAATTTACCTGGATAATAGTTTCCCACTTAATGGACTCTCATCCAAAGAACTGGTTACCCAACTTGCAACTTCTGAGGAGATATTAATATTTCCTTCAAACTCCTGGGTTAATTCAAAGGCCCAGCTTTGAGTATGAATTATAAACAGAAAAATTACCCATAATAATTTATTCATATCTATCTTCCATTTGGAATATTGTGGTTAGAATTATCAATTTTACTGATAACTTATCGGTTTTATTCGTTTTTTCTTTATACTTTATAAAATTTCTAAATATTAAGAGAATATTTAGAAGTTGAGAGCTGGAAATACTTAAAACTAAACTATGCTATAATACCACCGAGCTATAAAGTCAGGGAATTATATGAGTTATTTACATTATAATTTTAATGATAGTCATCTTTTGTTTAAAAGACTACTTATTGCTGTTTGGTCAATCCTAACATTCTATGCATTTTTTTTCTTATATTATGATGCTTTTTTCTCAGCTGCATTTATGGTTGTAGGTGTTTTACTGCTTACTCCACTTACTTGGTACTTAGAAAAAAAGAAATATTATTTATTTGCCAGAGTTCTTTTTTCACTATCTTGCCCTACATATGTTTTTGTCGCCATGATTGGCCTTGGCTTCAAAGGCCAAGCTGAGTTCTACTTTGTATGTGCGACAATAATACCATTTCTTATCTTTGACTTTAGGTATATAAAACTAACTGGTATTCTTCTCACTTATAATCTTTCCCTATTTGTTTGGAGTAAATATATCCCTATCGAGATGATACCTCCAAATATTATAGCAAGTAATAGTACTCCGTTTCATATTGTAAGTACTGTGTCTCAGTTTGGATCGTTTACACTAACTATTGTTTTCATGGCAATACTTTCTACAACATTCAAGCAACTAAGAGAGGATCTTTCCTACAAAAACAAAGAACTTAAGAAGCAGAATAATTTATATTTAAGAACAGAGAAATATGCGAGTATTGGCTCCTGGAGTTTTGATTTAGTGAACCAAAAGTTAGCCTGGTCTGAACAAACTTATAGAATATATGAAGTTGATGTTGGAACCAAGGTTGATTATGCCCTTGCAACTAAGTATTTCACAAAAGACGATCAAAAAAGAATAGAACTACTGTTTCATGAAGCAATTAAGTTCAAAAAATCCTGGGAGACCGACTTTTACTTTACAACGGCCAAAGGGAATCAACTTTGGGTAAGAGGAACAGGTGTTCCATTAACCAATAAAAAAGGAGAGGTGGTAAGAGTTGAAGGCACCTTTCAAGATATTACCGAGCAGAAGAAGTCAGAAATCGCAAAAGATGAGTTCTTATCCGTAATCAGTCATGAAATGAGGACACCTCTAATGGCCGTCATCGGCTATTCAGATTTATTGTCTGATACAGAGCTATCCCACGAACAAGAAAACATGATTCACTCGATCCAACAAGGTGGTCAATCCGTACTTACAATTATCAATGATGTTCTCGATTTATCTAAGCTAAAATCAAACTCAATGAAAATCATTGAAAAGAAAGTTAACCTCATAGAACTCCTCGAAGAAGTCGTGGCCTTTCTTAATCATTCCGCCAAAGTAAAAAATATTGAATTTAAACACCATTTTGAAATAGAGAATAAAGATGTACTTTGTGACTCTACGAGGCTTAGACAAATTCTTATCAACTTATTATCTAATGCAATAAAATTCACAAGCGTAGGCCATGTGAGCCTTCATGTAAAAGAAAATATAATTGACTCTAATAACTCTCAATATATCTTTAAAGTCGAAGATACTGGGTGCGGTATTGAACCTGACTTTCTTCCTAAGATTTTCACTCCGTTTGAACAAAGTGAACAAAATCCCTCCTCAAGACACGGAACAGGACTCGGAATGACTATTTCTAAAAAGTTAATCGATTTAATGGATGGTGAAATAGATATCAATAGTAAGCTGAATGAAGGAACCCAGGTCTTCATGAAGATTTCTTTCAAACATACAAAAAATAAAGCAAAGGAAACTAAACAAATTTTAGACCTCAACTTTGAACATCTTAAAATTTTGTATGCAGATGATAACGAATTAAATCAAACCATTGTAGCAAAGCTACTAGAGAGTACAAACTGTCATTTGGTATGTGTGGAGAATGGACAAAAAGTTCTCGATTGTATTTCAAATAGTGAATGTTTTGACTTAATCCTGATGGATATACAAATGCCTGTGCTTGATGGAATTAGTGCCACTAAAGAGCTTCGAAAGTTTGAGTCCCATAACTCAATGAGTGAAACACCAATCCTAGCTTTCTCCGCATTTTCCTATGAAGAAGATCGTAGACGGGCACTTAAAGCTGGCTGTAATGACTTAATTTCTAAGCCTATCCGACGGGCCGAACTACTTGAGAAAATCTTTTACTGGACGACACGAGTCAATGCCTAAAGGTTGTAATAACTGTACGCCCTTTGTAGTTTCAAAAAAACAAAGCAAGTAAAGTAGAAAAATTAAAACTCATTACCATAAAAAGTAATCCTAAGTACGTGACCTAAACTGAGGTGAGCTTGTGACGACGAAGAAGGGACTTATTTAGTTATTTTCCATCATCCACTCAAGCTGACGCTGCGCTTTTAAATTATCACGATCCCCGCTCAAGGCTTGAAAGAGTGCTTTACCAGGAAGAACACTGCCATAAGCAAGACCATCAATTAAAAGATAAGTTTGTTTAATAGCTTCCGTTCCACCTTCACTAGTAATCATCATTTTTGATGTGTATAGAGCATTTGTTTTAATAAAAAGATCATTTAGCTGTTTTTCTGATAGGCTTGCTATATACTCTGCTTGAGTTGGACTTCCCATTACTGGCCTATATCCTTTTAATAATTTACGACCATTTCGTTGAACTCGACTCAGTACAAGTGATTCAATCTCTGATCGGCTTAAGCGTTTATATATTTTTTGTCCTGCCTTATAAATTTTAGTCGTTATTCCAAGCCCCACAAGCTCCATAGCAAAAACAGTCATTATAGTCTTACTATGCTGTTTGTATCGTTTTTCTTGATTAAAAAAAGCATTCATACTTGCCCGCTCTTTCTTTGATGCATATAGCACAGATCTGTTTTGATTCATATCGTATGCCTGATCACTACCCTTTTTAAACTTAAACGCTAAGTCAATTGCGGTGACACCATTCAGTGCCAATAATACCACCGCTCCGGCCCCAATAGGCCCCGTTCCCAAAATTAAAGGAAGAGCAATCAGTCCAACAGCAATTGGTGCAAAAAAGAGATTAAATCGAGTATCTGTATTATCAGTTTCTTGGTGAATTAAAGCAGTATCGATTTCATTAAAAATAAAGCACAAATCTTTTTGAAACTTTGGTTTATTTTTAAACACTTGAACAATCACATCCGGTGACATCACCACAAGATTTTTAATAATCATTAGTCTTTTTTCAAGAGATTGCTCAAAATCTTCTCCAAAAAACGATTTTTTATCTAACTGCAACATCGGATGCTTCTTAAGTCCCCAACTTTGGTTCATCATATAAGTCATTTCTTTGAAACCTTCTTCAACATGATACCGGGTAATTTTATCGTTATG
>JBFKKF010000169.1:0-5285 GCA_041631355.1 Bacteriovoracaceae bacterium
CATGATTTAAATTTATCGTGTCATTGGGCTTAAACTCTTCAACCGTTCCGACCTCTTCATTAGAACCAGTCTCCAGGACTTATCTGGCGGCAAAATCAAATTGAATATCTTCTCTGAGTTGGTGGGAATACTCTGTAAGGAATGTATAACCAAATACCCTCGTTTTAATATCGTCACCTTCAACATAAGTGAGTCTTAAACCTGGATAGAGATTTAACTTTTCTCGCTTACTACCTGGATTAGAATCTTTTGACCACGTAGGGCCAGATAATAAGATGAGAAAACAACAGAGCAATCTTAAATTCATATAATACCTCTAAGGCATTATAAGCAATTTTTAATTTTTGTAACAGTCTGAAATTTCTTTACCCTTTAGTAGACTTTAAAGCTCTACTTATAGATAAAATTAATCTCTCGATCCAATTGCCCACCACCTTGAATAGTATGCACTGAATTTTGATACCTAATAGTTAAGGTTTTAAAATATGCTGATTTAAACTTTGCTAGATCATTGATAAAAAAGTCACGATAGGCCTTATGGTATGAAATTTTTTGAGAAGCACTCATATTATCAAAGATATCTGCTAATAAATTTGATTTCCAAAAGACCCCCCTAGGAATACTAATCCCACGTATAATTCCACCCATTTGATTTACAATAGCATGGGTATGATAAATAAAATCAATTCTCTTAGCTGTTGATGACCTAAAAAAAGCATTAATGAATCTTCGAGTATTGTTCCAAATACAGTAATTGTGATTTCCACCGCTATAGTGAATAATCGTGTCATCATTATGAACTTTATACTTTATATGCCCCGCCGGTGCCACTAAAATTGGAATAGAACCAGGAATCTCAAAGCTTGGGTCTTTAAACTTTTTCACACCAAAGTTAACACCTTTGGAAGAAATATATTTAACAGCATCATAACCTTCTGCTTTTCTATTATAATCATCTAATAGGGCGATACTTGGAAAAATATCTAAAAGTTCAAGGGTTCTTTCATTAGTTCTTCCCGCAAGATCATAATCTTCATGAGGATGTACATTTACATGTAGGACACGAGTATCAACATTAACAGTGTCTTCAACTGCTATTTCCAAAGCACAACTGAGATTTAAAATCCCTCTCTCTTTGGAGAGATTATAGTCAACACCTCTGAAATTGAATTTAACACTATTATTGCGTTTAAGTTTTCCCTCAACACGAAGTCCAGTAGTGAGAAGCTCTACCCTCTCTCTCCCCTTATCATTGATAGATACCATGACTTTGAACTTATTATTTTTCGCCTGATAAACTGTGCTGATATGCGAATCTTTTATATATTCTGTTTCCAACTCTTCTAAAATCTCACCTTGCATATTCCCAAAGTACTCACACCAAACTCTAGTTTTACCATTAAGATCTTTATAGGCCTTTTGAATACGCTCACTCATGGAATCTTGGGAAAGTGAGGCGTAGGAAAGTGTGGATAAAAACAGTACCGCTGATGATAATAGTGACTTATACATGTCATTCCCCTTGAATTTAGGGAGTATGGACTGTATTAGACCGGACGTCAATGCACCGTGTAATAACTATTAACTTTAAAGGGCCATTCTAAGCACTCTTCTTAGGGGTTCGGCAGCTCCCCAAAGTAGCTGATCTCCTAGACTAAAGGCATTCAGATACTGATCCCCTAAAGTAAGGTTTCTGACTCTCCCAACAGGAATAGTAAGCTTTCCACTAACATTGGCAGGGGTTAGTTTAGAAAGTGTATCCTCTTTGTCGTTAGCGACAAATTCAACCCACGGATTAGCGTTAGCAAGAATATCTTCAATCGTTTTTAAGTCTATCGACTTATTTAATTTAATAGTAAAAGCTTGAGAGTGACATCTTAGGGATGCAACTCTGACACAAGTACCATCAATTGGGATCATCTTATCAGTTCCTAAGATCTTATTGGCCTCAACTTGTGCTTTCCACTCTTCTCTAGATTGTCCAGATTCAACTTTAGTATCAATCCACGGCAAAAGAGATAAACCTAGCGGATAACCAAAATTATCTTTTGGAAAGTTTGGATTCACAAATTGTTCACACATGATTTTTTCATATTCCAGAGCACTAAGACCTGGGTTTTTATCCCTATTCTGTTGGTAGGTATCACCAAAAAATTTCATCTGTTCCAGAAGCTCGATCATATTTCTAGCTCCAGCTCCCGAGGCAGCTTGATAAGTTTGACTAGTCATCCACTCAATAAGTCCTTCTTTAAAAAGTCCTCCAAGCCCCATAAGCATTAAAGATACTGTACAGTTTCCTCCAACAAAGTCTTTAACTCCAGAGTTTAACCCTTTTTCAATCTGATCTTTATTGACGGGATCTAATACGATAATGGCATTCTCATCCATTCTAAGTGCGGACGCAGCATCTATCCAAAGACCTTCCCACCCCGATTCACGCAGGGCCTTATGAGTAGTCTTAGTATAGTCTCCTCCCTGACAGGTAAGAATAATTTCCATCTCTTTAAGCTCATCTATGGAATCAGAATCCAAAATTGTTGCATGACAGTTTGGATACTCAGGGGCCTTCTCACCTTTAAGTGAAGTTGAAAATAAATATGTATTTATGTGGTCAAAATCATTTTCTGCACTCATTCGCTCCATTAGTACAGATCCAACCATACCTCTCCAACCGACGATTCCAACTTTTTTCATTATCTATCCTTTGTAATTTTAAAAATCGCCTCCCTATACCTTTAAAAAGGGCGATCAAGCAATATATAACTGAAAAAAGTATAAACCAGGCTTGTATAAATGTCTTGTATCATTTAGTATAATCCCATGTCCTGAAGAGGAGCGATGCTAAGTAAGAAAGTGAAGACACCTCAGTCGTTGAAACTTTCCCAGGTGGCCATCGCCGAAATGACCAGAGATAGAGGGTAATTTGGTCGTTGGTGCTGAAGTTTGAATACTTCGTACTGTCATAAAGTTCTACTTTATGGAGCGCTTTAGACAAAAGTTTGATTATCGATCAACTTTTCTACAAGACTCTTCCTGACATTTATGAAACAATTTTTATCCATTACTTTATAGTAATTAAAGGAAGAATGTATGAGTAAAATCGTCGTGTCAAAGTTTGGTGGAAGCTCCATGAAAGATCATGAAGCAATGCTTAGATCTGCCAAAATCAGCAAAGAGCAAAAAGCAAATATCACCTTAGTTTCGGCCACCTACGGTACTACCGATAAATTACACGGGCTTATTGATAAGGCAGTAGAAGGAAATTGGAATGAGTGCGAAAAACTTCTCTTCAATATTCGTGAAGGACATTTTGATATTCTCCAAAATTTAACTAATGATACTATGGTAGGAGAAAAACTCCGTGACCTTTTAAATAATCTTGAAACTCTAATCAGAGGAATTCATCTTTTAAATGAATGCTCTGAAAAAGCCAAAGACAGAGTCGTCTCATTTGGAGAAAGACTATCTTCACTACTATTTACAGAAGCCGTGAAGATGACTTGGACAGAGAGAGAAATTATTCTCTTTGATAGTCGTGAAATTCTAAAAACCAACTCAAGTTTTGGAAAAGCAAAGCCAAACCTTAATAGAATTAAGTCAGAATGTAGTGCATTTTTTAAATTCAACGAGAATACGGCCTATGTAGGACAGGGCTATATCGGCTCAGATGAGAAAGGTTCAACTACGACTTTAGGCAGAGGTGGCTCGGACTACTCCGCTGCTCTATTCGCAGAGGGAGTTAATGCTGATGTACTTGAGATTTGGACAGATGTGGCAGGTATTGCTTCTACGGACCCAAGAATTTGTAAAACAGCTAAGGCAATAAACGAAATAAGCTATGATGAGGCCAGTGAGATGGCACAATATGGAGCTAAAATTCTCCATCCAACAACCCTTGTCCCCGCCATGAGGGCCAATATTCCAGTATTTGTTGGGTCTAGTTATGAAAGTGAAAAAGCAGGAACATGGATTAGATCTGAAGTTAGTGATAGACCTCTTATAAGGGCCATCACTAAAAGAGCAAATCAATCCTTACTAACGATTTCAACTCCTAAAATGTTAAACGCCTATGGCTTTATGGGAAAAATCTTTGATACTTTTACTAAGTATGAAATCAGCGTTGATTGTGTCACCACTTCTGAAATCTCAGTAGCAGTAACAGTAGAGGAATCAACTCTAAAGAATGAGTCTCTCATTAATGAACTTGCACAAATTGGTAAAGTTGAAAGCGAGAAAGGTTTCACTTTAATCTCACTAATTGGAAATGAAATGCTTGAAAGAGCTGGACTTGCAAAAAAGATATTTGCCTCCATCGAGGATATTAATGTGAGAATGCTTTGTTTAGGTGCTTCTGAATATAACTTTAATATTTTAATAAAAGATGTTGATGGAGACCGGGCAATTCAAAATCTTCACCAACAATTTATAGGATAGATAATGAAAATAGCTCTTTTAGGTGCTGGAAAAACTGGAGGTAAAGTTGCGGATTTACATTCCAATACGGTAATTTTTAATTCTAAAAATATTCCTACCAAAGAAAAGCTACAAGAATGTGATGTGGTCATTTCATTTTTAGCTGGTGATGTCTTTGTTGATTATATTCCCCTACTCATTGAAACTAAACTCCCAGTAGTTACTGGCTCAACTGGTTTTGAGTGGAATGCTAATGTGATAGATCAAATTAATGCTGATAAGCTTAAGTGGGTTAGGGCCCATAATTTTTCCCTTGGAATGAACCTAGTTAAGAATATGATTGAAACACTTTCAAAGGCAACCCTTCTTTACCAAGATATAAGCTTTAATATCCACGATATCCATCATGTACATAAAAAAGATGCCCCATCAGGAACTGCCTTATCCTGGGAGAAATGGCTAGGACATAAAGCTGAAATCAGCGCCGAGCGTACTGGAGATGTCGTTGGTTATCATCATATCGAAATGGATACGCCAGTTGAGAAAATCAAAATTACTCATGAAGCAAAGGATAGGGCCATCTTTGCTCAAGGTGCAATTTGGGCAGCAGAAAAACTATTAACTGACAAAGAAATACCAATTGGCCTAAATGACTTTAGTACTATCGTAACCAAACACTTAAAAATATAGGAGCACTTATGAACTTGAATAATTATTCGCTATGGACAGCACTGATCACCCCCTTCACACCTGGACTTAAGGTCGATTTTTCATCACTTAAAAAAATCGTAAGGGAACAAGATGAAGCCGGCAATGGACTACTTGTCCTTGGAAGCACTGGAGAGGCACTAAATCTTGACCTTGAAACGAGA
>JBFKKF010000170.1:0-5263 GCA_041631355.1 Bacteriovoracaceae bacterium
ATCTACTTGATATACATACTCGTCTTCTGTGATAAGTGGAGTGTCCTTATCCCTTTTAGAGAGGACTTTTGCTGACTTGAGCCCCTTGCCATCTTCCCACTCAATAAAGTTTTCCATCATAAGAATTTGAATTCTCTCATATTCCCTGTCATTATGCTGCCATACGAAAATCTCAACAGGCCCATCTGCTCTTAACCAATATCTAAGAGCTCTTGGAACTTCTATGGCCTGATCCATCTTATGAACTGGCTTTAACTGAGTTGCTATCTCGGACATATTTAAAAAGTGACTAACTAAATCATTCATTTGAGGATTATTTAAAAACTCAACTCCTACTCTAGAATCTGAGCTCCACTTCACACTTCCACTAATTTCTAATTCTCTGCCGCTCCAATGAAGAAGACCATGAACTTTATCATCTTTTTTTAAATCCATATTCCCAACTTTTAATCCTAATTGCATACCAGAATTTGAAATATCTTTTACTTCAAAAACTTTTGATGTCTTGTCACTTTTAAAAGTTAGATAACAGAAAGGGAATCTTGGTAGTACTCTTTTTTCCAGTTGTTCAAAGTCACTTTTTACTAAATTTAATCTTCGCTCCATATTCAAACCTCTTTCTATTATTATAGAGTTTTGTTTTGGTTTAAGTTAGTGGGTAAATTATGAATGACACAACCTGACGATACTAAATACATTTTTAACTCGAGATATAATGCACTTCAAAAATAACTATGATACATTTTGTTCATGGAAAATATTAATCAAAGTAAAGATGATTTGGAGATAGATAACCTACCTAATCGGTTAACTATGTTCCGTATTATTTTAATTCCTATTGTGTTGTTATGTTTGTATTTATCATCAGTGGAGTTTGGTCTTTCGAATAATGTTCAAACTTTACTTGGCTGGACTGCGGCCATTATTTTTTCCATAGCGGCCATCACTGATTTTTTCGACGGATATATAGCTCGTAAACGAAATATAGTCACCGTTTTTGGATCGTTTCTAGATCCTATTGCGGATAAGTTTCTAACGGTATCATGTCTTATCATGCTTCAGTCCTTGGGAAGGATCAATGCCTTTGTGGTCATTATCCTTGTCTTAAGAGAGATGTATATGACCTCCTTAAGACTATTGGCACTGAACGAGGGAGTTCAGGTTCCTGTCAATCAAATAGGAAAATGGAAAACTGCAATCCAAATGATAGGGATTCCTTGTCTTATGGGAAATACTGTCTGGAATGGCATTCCCTTTCCATTTATTGGAAGCTCCCTAATACTTATGGCCTGTGTACTTTCTATTTGGTCTGCGACCCATTACACATTTGGAATGATTACCAAACTTAAAATTTTACGACAAAAAAACAAGTCCCAAAGGGTAAAACACAATGAGTAAAAGCTTATTCTTATTTACTATTAGTGGCCAGGATCATCCCGGCATTACGGCCGAGCTTATGCAAGCAATTGCGAGAGAAAAAATAGAAATTATTGATATCGGACAATCTATCACTCATGGCCTACTCTCACTTAGCTTTATTTTAAATATTCCATCTAATAAAGATGAGTTCATCACCACTCTTTCTAAGATTGCACAAACAAATAATGTAGAACTAGGACATAAAAAAATTGATGATATGAAAACAGCAATTCATGAGGGTGAAAAATATATTTTAAGCTGTGTCTCTATGCATGGAATTAGTGCTAACTTTATTTGTGATATTTCCTCCGCCCTTGCTAAAAATAATATCAATATTCAAAGAATTGATAGCTTAGGTGATAATCAATTTAATTCATTGGATATCTCTACTATGTCTCATGGATCTACTCTAAACTGGGATCAAATAAAGTCAGAGCTTATAGAAATTTCAAATCGACACAATACTGACTTGGCTTTACTCAAAGACAATGTTTGGCGTAGAAACAAAAGATTAATTGTTTTTGATATGGACTCAACACTTATCCAATCGGAGGTTATCGATGAGATGGCCCGCCATCATGGAGTATACGATGATGTTCACAAAATAACAGAACAGGCCATGAATGGGAAATTTGACTTTGATGAGTCTCTAAAAAAGCGAGTCAAGCTTCTAGCAGGCTTAGAACAGAAAGAGCTTCACAGTATTCTTTCAGAAATTAAACTAACAGAAGGTGTAGAAGACTTTATAAGAGTGGTTAAAACCCTAGGCTATAAGGTGGCGATTATATCAGGAGGCTTTACTTTTTTTGCAGAGCATTTCAAAAACAAGCTTAATATCGACTATGCCTTTGCAAATGAATTAGAGATTTCACAGGGTAAACTCACCGGAAATGTCAAGGGCCCTATTGTAAATGCCGAAAAGAAAGCAATGTTAGTCGAATTAATCTCCCAACAAGAAGGTTTTAATTTAGAGCAAGTCGTGGCCATTGGGGATGGAGCTAACGATTTACCAATGCTTGCCAAAGCTGGTCTAGGTATCGCCTTTCACGCCAAAGAAATTGTTAAGCAAAATGCTCAACAACATATGAGTCACGGGCCAATGACAAGCATTCTATATTTTCTTGGAATTCCTGGGAAGATGGATTTTTAGCTATGGAATCAACGTATAAAAATTTAAAGGATGCTCTAAAAAATAAAGACTTTGCAAAAGTTTTAAATTTTAAAACATCAAAGGAGCTTCTTCCTCCCGAGCTATTAAGCCTACACAGACTCACGAAACTCTATATTTCAGGGAAAAACTTAAAAATACTTCCTGAAGAATTAAATAAACTTTCCCAGCTAGAAGTCCTTTATATCAACTCTCCCGCCTTGGAGTCCATTCCAAGTTCAGTATTTAAGCTTCCAAATTTAGAGGTTTTAAATCTCAATAAATGTCATATTAAAAACTTTGAAATGGAACTACCCATCACTTCGAGAATTCATACATTAATGTTAAATAACAACCAGATGACAGAGATACCTAGAAATTTGGCACACTTGAGTTCATTAACCCATCTCTACCTATGCCATAATCAGCTCACAAGCTTTCCCAGACAATTACTATTATTAAGCAAATTAAAAAAACTCTACCTAGATAGTAATCAACTAGAGAAAATTCCAGTGGATGCAATTAAGAAATGGAAATCCCTTACTCTCATATCCCTAGATGATAATAACTTTAATCACGAACACAAATTACATATCCAAGAGCAGCTCAACTATTGGTTTGGAGAAATTTGATTTCTTACTTACTTTGAGCCCCAAACAATGAATTTATTATAAAATAGTGGAACATATGACTTTTGTAGCTCATGGGTATAGCTCGCAATAAAATCTCTGGCCTCATTCTCGGAACCAAGGGCCATAATTAAAAAATCAATCATACTTTCTAGCCTCTGAGACCACTGCTCAATTTCTTGCAGTTTTTGCTCCCCAGTAAAATTCATCTGCTGAATATGATAGCCAATATCTTTAAAACCTACCCGGTGAAGGATACTAGGAATTTTTCTAGCAACCATAGTGTCTCCCTGATATTGAGACATAAGCTTCTCAATCTGGGCCTTTAACTTAGTATCATCTGTACCAATATTATAAAATACACCATCCGGGTCAATGACATAAACCTTACCACCTGTATTCAAACCATCATAAAAATGTTTGAAAACTCTCTTACAAGCTTCTTCACCTAAGTGATGTGCAACTAAACGATTAATGATGACATCGTAAGTTTCTGGAAGTGAGTCATTAATGATATCGTGAGAGTAAAAATCAGTTTTCACTCGTAGCTTATTTGCTCTGGCATGGGACAGACTATTTTCATCCAAGTCACAACCCTGAACCCTGGTGGCCGGATAATTTAATTCAATAAAACGAGTTAAGACGCCAGAGCCACATCCAGCATCAAGCACTTTAGAATTCTGATCAAAATGAATATGCTCAAACTCACGCGCTAAGTCATAATTTTCTAATGTGACCTGCTGGTCAAGTCTCGTGGCTTCATTTTTACTTTTAAGTACATATAATGACATACATTTCCCCTGTATGAATATATGGATCGGAATAAAACAGGAAAATATTAATTTTATTTCTTATAGTATTTACCACCGCCTTTTATATGTGTAGTATTCAGCAGATGAACAAAGTAATTGCGATTCATGGAAATTCAAGCTCAAGCAACGCATTTGTAAAAATAGACAATTGCACAAAAGTCATCAATTTACCTGGCCATGGTGGCACCCCTTTACAAGAAGAGTTTAGCATTCCCAATATTGTAAAATTTCTGGCCAAAGAAATTGGAGATGAGGAAGTCATCATTATTGCCCACAGCTTAGGTGCCAATATGATTTTTCAGATGCTTGATCAATTAAACATAAAAGCACTGATTAGCTTTGGTGCGCCTCCATTAAACGATGAATCTATGGATCAAGCTTTTTTGCAAACTCCTGAGTTAGGATTGTTCTTTACCGCGGATCTCTCTGAGCAACAGATGAAAGAGATGGCGCAGGTACAGACTTGTCAAAAGGATAATATAACTCATATTTTTACTGATATTAAATCAACTAATCCAAAAATCAGAACGGATATTGCAGCAAGTTTGCAACGAGGTGAACTTAAAGATGAAGTTAGTGCCCTAATTCATGCAAGCTTTCCCATTCTTTTTATTCATGGCACAGAAGATAACATCGTAAATGGTAGCTATATTAGAGAACTTGGGATTGGTGAATTCATCGAAATTCCAGGGGGGCATGCACTGAGCTTAGACAATCCCCAAGGCTTAAATAATTGTATCAGCAACTTTATAAATAATGTCTAAGTATTGGATATAAAATAGAAAATAGCCTTGTCTATTTAATTATTTAAATGCAAAATAGCCGATGGATAAACTTAAAAAAATAGGAAATAGATGAAATCAAATAATTTAGAAAATACCATTCAAAGAGTTGCTCGAATTTTTCGAGCTGCTAGAAAACTAAGAGGCTTAAACCAACAAGAAGTAAGTTTAGCAATGGGGGTCTCTCAAGGAACTATTTCTAAATTTGAGAGCGGGAGCTTGATTCCAGATATGAATCAATGGTACCAATTTTGTCAGATTGTGAGCATTGACCCAGACTTCTCCTTTCACACTGGCTTTATCAATTTAAAGAATAAATCCGGCCAGGTTAGATCAAAGTTAAAAATGGGTAAAAATCAATCTTTAGTTCAAATTAGTACTAATGAGATTATTCCAATCATAAACTTTCTCTCAAGGTCAGAGCATAAAAAAGCATTCGAACATCACCTAGCTACAAACTCGATTGATAAAAGA
>JBFKKF010000171.1:0-5260 GCA_041631355.1 Bacteriovoracaceae bacterium
AAATCAGATGCTCTCCCAACTGAGCTACACCCCCACATTTTATTTTGATCTATGATCGCGGAAGGCTAATTTAAGTAAACAGCAACATACTGTCAACAGGATTTTTTTCCTATCCAAAATAATTTTGCATTTTATTAAAAAATATTAATAATCAATGGAAAAATTATAGGTTTCACAAAATGAAAAGTATCACGGCCGGCTTATTCACATTTTTACTCCTTGCGTCTTGCTGGAAAAACTCCAGTACTTTAGGTACAGATTCAACCGAAAGAATCAGAATCAAAACGGTTCATGGAGATATCATTATAGAGCTCAATTCACATATCGCTCCACTAGCTACTGCAAGGATTAAGCAACTCGTTCAACAAGATTTTTACGATGGCTTAAAGTTTCACAAAGTCATCAGGGGTAAATTAATCCAAACAGGAAGCCCAAATGATCAAATAGACACTGGTACTGGAGTAAAACTTAAAGCCGAAATATCGGACCTTCCTTTCAAAAGAGGAACCGTTGCAATGGACAGAAATAAGTTTGATCTCAACTCTGCTGATTCACAGTTCTTTATTTGCCTAGATGAAATACCTGAGTTTCGAAAACAATACACCATTATAGGAACTGTAAGCTCGGGTGACGAGCTACTAGACAAAATTCAACCCAATGATAAAATCATCCAAATGTCAGAAGACTAGTTAAATTGACTTTATCCAGACAAACACCTTACTAGAATTACCCGGACCGCTATAAACTGTTTTACTTTCAAGTATCGTTGATTGCTTTTCAAAGCCCGAAACTATCGACAAAAATTCTTTCAAGTGCTTAACAGGAACATATAAATTAAAGTAAATCCCACCTGGTATTTCTGTACCTGGCTTAACGTTATCAACCTGAGCAACATTGTACTTATCAAGTAACTTAATTAATCGTCTCTTTGTTTCGCTCGTGTTCACGGAACTCATCATGACTCGATAGGCTTTTCTTCTACCATAACGAACATTACGATAGCCCCCCTTTCGATATTCTTCATACTCTGATTGCTCCAAATCAGCTATACCAAAATCCTTTGGAAGTGTATCTACTGATGTTATCACCACATCAGACTCAACCTCATACCTACGTGCCTCTGGTAGCTCATCAAAAACTCGTTGGGACTCGATTTTTTCTAACTCCTCAAGTTCATCAGACTTAATATCAATTTCAGCATTAAGCTGATCTCGTTCCGATTTAAAAGAGAGATTTTTATCCAACCAAAAAAATGCCGGTTCAAATAATGAAATCTTTTTTACTAAGTAATCCTCATAGGCTTTATTACCAACCTTCACAAGAATAATTAGTATACCTCCAATAATAAAAAGAAATATCAGTTCTTGAATGAATCGAAATTGACGCCCCCAAAAGTTCGTATCTTTTAACTTTGAAAACTTTTCTTTTGCGGATTCAGACTCAATACCTACAAAGCTCATAATTTTAGACCACTCTTCATAAAGAGTAACTTCAAGCCCAGTCATTACCTCATCTTCTAAGTTAGACATCTTCTCATTAACATGAGTAAACTCAGAACTAATGTCTGAGTATTGAAGGTTTAATTTAGTTGAAAGTACATTTCCATTTTGAAACTCTAAATTTATCTTTTCTTCTAGGTGAGGATTTCTTTCTACAAAAAAATCTCGTAGGATTATTGAGATCTCTGTAATTTCCATTGCACTAAGAGAAGCCAAATCTTGTACGGACAGATCCTTATTAACAAAAATATAACAAATAAACTTATGCTTGACCCATTTAAACCATCCAACAAGTGGACCTTCATTGATCTTAGATATTATCTTATTAATTAACTTAAATTGCTCCTTGAGATCTACATCTGGTTTAAAAATACCATTCCAGGTACTATTAAATTCATAAATGTATCTTCCCTCCCAGGAAATACTATTCAAATTTAAAGACAGCCAGTCCTTGAAATGTTTATGTTCATCTTCTGAAAGTGTAAAATTCATAACTTAGATGATTATAGCCTAATCGGGCCCAGTTGGTCTAAAAAATTACCTATTTAAAACCTGAGTGGATTACTCCCTTAAGCCAAGACAAATTTACCCACCATTGATCCTTATCCCATTTATCAATTATCATTAAACTGATGCTATTTATGGCGTCTGTTAGAGGAAAATCTATGAATGGAGTACAACAACAACTTAGAGCGAGAAGAGAAGAGGCTTTGGAAAAGCAACACCAGTACGAACTTAAAAAGACTCGTAGGGAAATGAGAGCTGAAATCGATAAGCTGAATTCAAAAAATCAAAAAGATATTGCAGAGTTACGTAAAGAGTATGATCGAAAACTTCTTGATGAAAAGAACGAGCTTGAAGTGAGACTAAGTAAAGTCAGAAGTAAAAATGACAATATTATTAAAGACGAAGAAGAAAAGTTTAAAAAGCTTCTTGAAGACATCAAAATTACCCATCAAGAGAAACTTGATGAACTCAAATTATCTCAAGACAAAGAAATAGAGAAGAGAAAGGAAGAACACGAAAACTATTTAGAAACTTCTCGAAAAAAGATTGAGACTGAGCGAGCGAAGAACGAAGTGTCCTAATACACTTTTGAAGGAGATATCATTATGTCAGATACACCAGAACAAGGAATTTATATTAATGGAAAGCAACAGATCATTGAAATGTTGCAATACATGAATGAGTCCGATCGAAAAAAACTATTACACAATATCAGGTTACGTAATGCAACCATGGCCAGAGAATTATCTGAGCAAAGTTTATCCTTTAAGGATCTGGTTAAATTACCCGAAAGTTTTCTAAACTTAATATTATCAAAGTGCAACCCAGCTATTATTGGACTTGCCTTATATAATGTACCTGTTGAATTTCAAAGAAAAGCCTTAAGCGCTATATCAAGAGAACTTGCGGAACAAGCTTTTAATGTAATGTCTCAAGATTTGTCGTTCAAAAAGCAAGAATGCAAGCGGGCACAAGAAAAGATTGTACAGATTGCTATTGGTCTAAGTAAGAGAAATCAAATTCAAATCTAACTGAGAGCATTACGAAGCATTTTTTCTTCTACTTCGCTAAATTCCTCTCCACCGTTTAAACGAGCGTCAATGATCTTATGCTCACCTATAACATTGATTGTATTTAACATTTTCTGTGATATTTCCGAGAACAACTCATTAATCCAATCAGAGGTTTCATCCATATAAAAACTAATATCAGTAATCGGTATCTTGACTACTACTGAAGGCTTTAGTGCAACGGCATAATAAGAATACTTACCATTAAGAAATGCCGACTCTTCCCCGACTAATCCTTCATCGTCAATTCTTGAAATGGGAAAAATCCTATTTGAGTTTATCACGAAAGACGCTACAGCACCCTTTCTAACCAAGTAGATATACTCGGCATGATCTCCTTCCCTAAAAAGAACCTCTCCTTCAACAAGTTGAACTTCTTCATAAGAACTACCTTTTAACGATATACTCATTATCAATCCCCCCTGATATCAGTGTTCCATATCGAAGACCATATGTCGAAATATACACTTTTCTAGATTTTAATTTATTTAAGACTGCAATCGCCAAACGCAACCCTGAGTGTATTGTATGGGATCTTTTGCCTAGGAATGGGTACTTTGCTAACATATCCTCAGGTCCATGTTCTTTGTACCTATCAAACAGCTCATCTAGGACAATTGCTTCAAAACATAAACCGTTCACCTCTTTCTCAACGAACTCTTGATGGCCAAGATAAATATTACCAATGGAGGTCATCGTTCCAGCGACACAGTAAAGGGTGTCTGTCTTCATGCTGGTTAAGCCCTCTGCATAATGGGAGAAAATCTCGGCTAGCTTCTCCTTCATTTCCCCGGCTTCATTCCAATTATTCATTCTGACACAGCCCACTGGCATTGAAAAAGACTCAATCACTTTCCCCTTTTGTGTATCAACCTTGATTAATTCTGTGGAGGCACCACCAATATCCATTATTGTAATTACAGGCTGTTGAATCTTCTTATCAAAGAGTATCCCCATTGCTGAATAATGTGCTTCCCCCTCTCCTGTAATCACCTGAACTTTAAAACCAGTATTCTTTTCAACTAGCTCAATAAACTCAATAGCGTTTACGGCCACTCTAGATGCTTCTGTTGCAGTAACTATAACTTGAGAAGGATCAAGGTTTCGTTTCAAGCAAATTTCACTATATTCCTTCAAAACTTCTAATGAATCGTCTATCGCCTCTTGCAAGAAAGCACCATTTTTATCTAAGTCCCTGCCAAGTCCAGTTACATTTGATTCATTTTCTATAACCGTTACTTGATCTCCCTCAACGGAACAAATCAATAATAAAATAGAATTTGAACCAATATCGATACTTGCCTTATAACTCATTCAACGATCCCTGATAACGTTTTCAAGTAGTCACCCTTGGCGATTCCTCTTTCACTTATAATGCCAGTAATTAATTCTCCACTGGCAATATCAAAACTTGGATTATATGCACGAGATGACAGTGGCGCTATAGGGGTACCTCTATACTCCAAAATTTCTGTTTCATCTCTTAATTCAATTTCTATTTCATCTCCTGAGCTCTTAGATAAATCAAACGAGCTTGAGGGCGCAACAACGTAAAATGGTATATCATAATGTTTAGCAATAATGGCCAAATTTGAAGTTCCTATTTTATTAGCAGTATCCCCATTTGCAACAATTCGGTCTGCACCGACAAAAATGGCATCAACTTTACCTGTTCTCATTAAGTGTGATGCAGCTCCTTCGACAACTACTTTATGCTCGATTCCAAGCTTCGTTAACTCATAGGCGGTTAATCGACTTCCTTGCAGGTAAGGTCTAGTTTCATCCACCCAAGTCATATCAATTTTGTTTTGCTCTCCTAAGTGCTGAATAACTCCAAGTGCGGTACCAACACTTCCACAGGCTAAAAAACCAGTATTACAATGAGTAAGGATTTTGTACTTAGGTTTAGAAACTAACTGATCTAGCTCCTTTTCTGCGATCCTCGCCATTGACCTATTATGAACCTCTGAATTTTTAATTTCACCTAGTCCCTTGAGGATCACTGCTTCATAAGGATCCTTGCCAACTCTTTGAGCTTCTACTGCACACTCGAGAGCGCGATCGACCTCAAAGGCAAGGTTTACGGCAGTAGGTCTTGCTGATTTCAAGTAAGAAGCAGCTTCTTCAATAGTATCCAGAGTGAAGTCTTTATGATTTTTTATCCAAACCCCAAGGCCAAATATT
>JBFKKF010000172.1:0-5229 GCA_041631355.1 Bacteriovoracaceae bacterium
AAGAGCTAAATGAGCTAGCAAAGTACCTAGATGAAGATACATTAAAGCCAACCCTAACAAAGGTTGAAAGACTCCTAAAGCGAATGATTCTAAAGGAAAGACCAGATTTCCTCATTGGAAAAACAGCGAAGAAATCTCTTAGAAATAACTTTAAATCATTTTGTAATATTGCGAGGGAACGTCTTAATAAATGTCCTAAGATTAAGCACTTTGCGGAACTTATGACCTTAGATGCAAATGTCACTTCTTTAAAGTTTGAAACTTTATATTTAGGAAAAAGAGACACTGATAAAGAAATCAACGTGGCTTCACAGTACGAAATGAGAAATCAAAAATCACTCTTAGACACTGACTATATCGGTGATGAGCTTAAAAGGGCACGACAGGAGTGGAAGAAAGTCATCTCTCTGGCCAATACGCTTTCAGAAGAGTCAAGAAAGGCTTTTATTAAAGCAAAGCGAGAGACACACTTCAATAAGTTCCCAAAACTTAAAAGATATCAGGATATTATTGATCAAAATAGAACTGATATTGATTCACTTATTGAATTAATGGATATTGCTCCATATGCAAAATTTAACATTGAGCACTACGCCAATGAGCAAGGAACATCTGTTAAGGATATCTTTACCAACACCTTGGAGCCAAATAGAATTTCGATTCTCTCTGAAGAGGAATTAAAGAAACAAAAACTAACTAAAAGAGAATTTGCAGGTGAATGTTTTGCAAAGAAAAGATCTTCTCACGGTCTATACTCTGATAGTGATATTTTTATTTGGATTAGAGATAGAATCAACCCTTTTACCATGATCTATACTGCTGGTCATGAGTTGATTCACTATCAGCAGATTAAGCATTCCATGAGGGCCGAGAAAAGAGCTCTTGAAGATGGACAAGCTTCGATTTCTAAATTTCTTAATTACTACGGTAATTTCCTAGGGGCGAACCAAAGAACAATTGAGAAAAATGATGCCGATGCTGCATCAGAGAGAAAGCCACTTTACGGTTACGGCGAGAGAATTCTTGCAGATTCACGTAAGGTCGTTATGAAGGAGCTTGATAAAGCAATTAGAATAAGCGACCAGGCCTGGGATCAAAAATTAAATGAATATGGTTCACTTTTTAGCTATATGATGAAAAATGAAACAGGAAATCGGGTCAAAGCTTTACAGGAAGTTTTACCAGCACTAGAAAACAGCAAGAACATACTTTTTGCTCAAGAACTAGGGCTAGAAATTAATATTAATGCGATAGCAGCGGCATTGCCTTCAGCAACACTAAGTCAGATTGACTACTACACTGAAGAGATACTAGAAGCAGTTAGACTCCCACAACCAAATTGGGAAGTATTAAGAATTATTGCTTCTCATCAGTATCACGGTGTAAGTTTTTACCGTGCTGATAAGGAAGAAGATAATTTAGTTCTTATTCCTACCATTGAGGCAATTTCTGTTGGGAGTAGTTATAACCAAACACAACAGTAAAACTGGAACAATATGATAGATTTTTTAAGGGGAAACTAAATGAACACTACTATGGCAGAACAACAAGTTGCCAACCTCGTGATGTTACAGGCCATGACTCTGGAAGAACGATTGGCCTGTATTTTATCAACAAAAGGTGGGGCAACAACTCTTCCGTCTGAAGTAGACATTAAAGAGATTCATGCCTTTAATGGGATGTCTGGTTACAATTATTGGATTGGAGATACGCTTGTTGGCCAACTTTATATGGCAACACTACAAAGTGGAACATATGTTATCTACAAAAAAACCTATATCAATGAGACGTTAGAAGAAATTTACGACTACTACGACCAAGTAGGAAACTTCTTTTACCAATCGAAAACCATGGATGGACAATGTGTTAGCTATACATCAATTGCCATGGATACAACCTCCCCTTTTATCAATCATATCTACAACGTATTACATATTGAGTACCAAGGAACAACATTTAACTATGGTAATACTCAGAGAATTAAGTACCTAGAAGATATGCTTAATAACTTTATGTCCTCAACCGAGTTCACACTTTCAGTAAATGAGGGGCTAAAAGACAAAGCACTAAAAAACATTCAAAATGAAATGTTACAGGTAGAAAGAGATCCTGTACTTAAATGGGGAGAAAGACAAACCATATATTCAAATCTTAAGGATATCAGATCTAAAATCCTCTCTACAAAGCGAAGAGTTCATAATTTTCACTATATGCTTTATGATTTTATGGTAAGAGTGAGTGACCTTAAGACAAAAGCTAAAATCTTTAAAGAACGGCCATTAAATAATACTATTGGCCTTCTCTATAAAAATACATTTGGAAATCTCTTTTGGTTTGCACATACAGTTAGGAGTAATTTAGGTTATTCAGTGGCTTTGGCAATTTATGGACCATTTACCTTTTACTTTATAACTCAACCTATGAACCCCCACGCCATGTGGGCGGTTGGTAAAGTTAGAAACGCCTATATACAAGTAACAAAATCTTTAGAGTCAACGCCCACACCAGGAGACAAGCTCTTAGAAGTTGCTGAGAATAAAGAAGAAGATGGAGATCAAGACTCTGTTTCAACCAAACAGGCTGCAACTCAGAAATCTAATACCAGACAACACGATTGGCAAGAAAGAATGAGTAGGTTCAAGGCCATGCAGATTGCGTATGAAGAATCAATGGTATTTGCAGAGAGAATTGGGCGTATCGAACAATTCGAAACACAGTTTAATTTTCCTCTAACAGCAGAAGCTGCATGGATGGAAATGGAGCTTTATTTAAATGACCTAGAAGTAACCTTAACCAAGAAAAAAACTTTAGATAAAAGGTTTATAAAGTTTATTGAAAACGAAAAAACAAGAACCCTTGAACTTCAAGTCTATATCTGGAAAAAAATGGCGCAATTTTTTCTCGATCACCCATATATTGTAGTTGATCAGGATAATGAGCAAACTGAAAGAAACTATTATGTTGGAAGACAATTTGTTTTCTTTAACAAGATGACCGAAAAACTAAGTAAGCATGGTATAACTGAATCCCCACTTACTCACGGTAAAATTAACACTCTGGCCAATAACTTTATCAATGTCCGTATAGAGGGTAATACCGTTCTTGATACTTTGGCAAAAAACTCAAAGCTTTTCCGCCAAGAGGACTTATTTAACTCTGACGAATTAAGAGATTATATGAAAAGACAGTGGGAAGTCATTTTCATGCAACAAAATAAAAAACAAGAAGCTGCCTCATTTGCTCTACAGGCCTATACCTGGTCCATTAGAAACGCTATGTGGTTACTTCAAACAATTTATTCTGCCAAAAGAAGTGAATTAGGGGCCATTGCCTACAAGTATAATTTAGAAAACGTTGGTACGGCCAGTATAAAAGCAAATCCAACAATGAACCAGTATTTAGAAAATATGTTTCATAACTTAGCGATGGAATACACATCGATCAAAAAAGAAATGACTCGTAATCTTAAAAACGATAAAGAGTTCGCTCTTAGAGAAGATATGATTAACAATATAAAGCAATACTTAGTAGAACGAGATAAATTATTTAACTCAAGTGTCTATGCAAAAACAAACACGGCATCAACACAAATCTAGGGCGAATCATGAAAAGAATTAAGTTATTTTTCATTACAGCAATGCTCACTACGACAGGGTCAAGCTTTGCCCAAAATTTAATGACATCTAGCTTAAATTACAATAACTCTGTTCAAAAACATGCTAGCAAAATTTCATTTAATTATTTCGCTCAATATCTGGGGCCATCCCTTGATTCGAACTATCAAGATGGGGCCACTTATAATCGTTTTAAAACCGGACAAGACTGGAAAAATGATGAAAATGACTCTACTGCATCAACCCAGCTATTTCATGCAATCACTCTTGGTTATCAAGTCAACCAACGTATCAAGATAAGTTACGGTTATTCATTCCAAGAAGAGTTAAATGATAAAATCGAATATCAAAGTAAAAACCTAGATGGATCATATACCACCAGTGAAAGGGCCAAAGGAATTTCCGATAATAATAAAAGAGTCAATGTTTATGTAAGAAATCACGTGAGTAACAAGTACTTATATATAAATGCTAATTATTTCTATGAGTTGCCATCAACAAGTACTTCTACTGGACAAGATATGAATTACGGACTCGGCTTTGAGCCCTCTTTTAATTTCTATACCAATACCCCAGGACTTTATACTGGTATAACGACTTCCATTCAAAGAAATTACTATAAAAGACAGCAATACGATACCCTTTGTGGAACAACAACCTGTAAGTATCCCGTAAAATATCAAACTCTATTGTTTCAACTTGGGGCCTACCTTAACTACCAAGTTTCCGATAAAACCACCCTAACTTCTTCTCTTAGTTTCGATTGGGACCAAGACGGTGACCAAATAGAAACAAATGAATTTAATAAAAATATGCATGATGTTGCCAGAGTTGGAGCAAGGTTTCAGCTACTGAGTAATATGAACGCCGGAACCTTCTTCGAATTTGCTATTGAAGATCCCAGTATTCATAAATCCGCACTTGGAGCCACAGTTTCTATCAATCTATAACTTTATCTTCTTATAAGTTTTGGCAACTAGCAGAAGTTTCAAACTTAGAGATTTGAGAAAAATTATTAATTCTATATCCGTTGATATTAAGCTTATGTGAAATTCCACATTGCTTAAGCTCTTCTTTAAACAAACTAAAAACAAGCTTGTTTTGCCATAAGCTTTTACCTGCCAACGCCAATTTATCAATTATTTTCTTATCCACTCTACCTGTATACATTTTGCCAATACTATTAAAAGCACTAAGAACTTTTCTCAGGCGAATATTAGCTCTTCTGCTCATTCGATACTCACAGCGCTTAAGCTCAATTCCTCCTCCGAGGGTATCTTTTAAGCACTCCTTACGGCCAGCTTCTGATTCAATATAGGCCAAAACAGTCCTTTCTAGCTTTCTTTCCATATTTTTTTGATACTCTTTATCCCCAGATTTTTTCATTAAATAAACAAGCGATGCTAAGTTTAATTCATATTCAGAGCTAACTTGCACATAGCCAAGGTGTTCTTGTCCATACTCAATGGAAACTTTGTCAAGTACCCTAATTCCTGTTTCCTGTTCTAAGTCTTTAATGGCCAGAATCAGACCTCTTCTCGTACCATGGTCATTTTCCCAATGCCATTTCGCCTTCGCATGAAAATCTGTTCCTTGTAATTTCTCTTGGTTATAG
>JBFKKF010000173.1:0-5200 GCA_041631355.1 Bacteriovoracaceae bacterium
CCTTATGTTTGGCGCCACTTCAGACTCATGGCCATCTCTAATAAGAATATAGTTTTCTTTATATAACGATTGGTTGCGAGAAATCTTCCAATTTACTTTTAAATCAAGTCGAATTTTTTTTAACTGATATGTCATAATTGCTGAACAAGATAGAAGTCCGAGCTTAAATTAAAGTCTTCTGGTGAAATACCAAGTTTTCCCCGTGGAGTCTGCCCTCTGAAGTAGCGATCCCAAAGCTCAGGCTTATAATCAAAGTGCATTTTCTTAGGGGCAAGATCATAAAGATCAATATTTCCCAATAATGCCTTATACACTAACTCTGAACAATAAAGAGCTTCCTTCCCAGCAATAAAATTATCCCATAAGAACATTTTGTCATACGGATAATTTAAATACTTATTAAGTTTTACTATTAAGGCCCTAAAATCCAGGGATGCATGATCTACTAACCTTTTTACTACCAGTTTTTTACCTTTGGCAGTTTTTTTCTTAAATGTCTCTAATGAAACTTTTTGCACCTTTCCATAAGCTTCATAGACAAAAACTTCTTCGCCTTCGCGCACAGCAATTCCAATATGAGAAAATCGAGAGTTTTCTTCATTTTCAATTAATCGGCATGCCCAACAATCAAGTGGTTGAAGAAGAATGTCCCCTGTTTTTATCTCGCTTCCCAACGCTGGGAGTATAATTATCAAGGCCAAAATGTAGTATATAAAAAGCTTTAAATTGCCCATAAATTGAGGCTCACATTTTAAAATTTACTATTGTATTTTCAGTAAGTTACAATGATTAATGGGAAAATGGCAAGCCCAAGTATTTTCCCCTGTATAATTAAGTAGATAGCGAATTTAACCGATAGGCAGATTATGAAGTTAGCATTAATTTTGGCCATTTCCTTTGTCCTCACTTTTCAAACTCATACGGGAGTTCAAAGTGCTAGTGCCGCTGAAAATTCATGTCCTCAAGGAATGGTATTTAATAATGCTCTGAATAGGTGTGTAATTAGCCAGCAAACCACTCAAAACAAAACGGATGCCCACAAATGTTCAGGACTTGAAGGGGAAGAGTATAAAAGATGTTTTGAAAAAAATGCTCAAGAAGATGTTTCTCAAGGAGAAAGCGACGGAGATATCTCTGGAGCAACTGACCCAGAGGCAAAATATCTTGTCCCCTCTTTAATTACTTTGGGAGCAGGTTATGTGTTACTTAAAAAACAAAAAATACTTAAAAACTGCCCATCCACTTCTGTGTGGTTATTACTTAGTGGTGGAATTACAACTATTCTCGGAGAAGGACTGGCCCAATATAATTATGATAAAAAATTAGATGGTATGGCCGAAGATTATCGCAATCGAATGAAAGATAACGAAGGTCAAACCTCTGAGGAGAGAATTGATATTTTAACTGAAAATCAAACCCTGGCCTACGACTTACAAATTGAACAGGAAAAGGCCCGAGAGTCAGCTCATAAAGCCAGAAAAAACACTTATAACTTGGCCTTTGGACTCTATTCGGCAGCACTATTAGCCTCAATTTATGAAGGAACACTTTCTTCTGTCTCAGGTGGAATGACTCAAAAATGTAAACTGGCGCAAAATGATAAAGAAGACAAAGACGAAGGTGCTGATAAAGAAGAAGGTAAAGAGCAAGAGGGTGAAGCTGAAAGTGAGTCAGAGTCTACTGAGGAACAAGAAGGTCAACAACCTGAAGGTCAACAATCTGAAGGTCAACAACCTGAAGGTCAACAATCTGAAGGTCAACAATCTGAAGGTCAACAATCTGAAGAACGACCAGAAGGGCAAGACAGCGCTCCTCACAGTCCACCTAGTGGTGACGAGTCTGATATAGAGGCTCCTAGCGGTCCTGCAGAAGGTGGTAAAGGTGAGGCTTACCTTCCAACTGACTCCACTTCACATTTAATCGCTTTAAATAAAGAACTCTTCGCTCCATATTATTATATTAAAAACATGAGCTTTGCTGAAGTTTCAGAAATTGCTATGAGAGCAGTTTATGACGGAATTATTCCTACCGCTCAAGCGAAAACAGATAAAGTTGCAGTACTAGGTTACGCAGCAGTATTTAAGGACGCTGCCAGCAGTTCGAAAATGGACAAGGTTATCCCTAAGTATGTACAGATGCCTTTAACTAGAGCAATTATAGCAGGGCTTTTGGCCACTACTTCTAAAAAGGCCGCTGACAAAGCTGATGAACACGCCGACGAGGCCAAAGACAGAGTTCGATATATTCAACTGCTCAAAGAGGATTTTCAGGCCACCGGTGGAGCTGGATTTAGCCTGTGCCAAAAAGGTGACCGCAGAAATCCTAAAAAGCCATCATGCTATTGCTTTACTGCGGATAGTAGACGCAATAAAACCCATGAAAACACAGCTGTCTGTAAAGCACTCTTTGCCAGTCTAGATGCAGGTCTTGGAGCAGCAACAGACTATAGTGTTAACACCAATTCCTTTTTACAACAAGTAAGAGGTTGTAGCCGCCGCTCTGGTGAACCGGATCCAGATTGTGCTTGCCGATCAGTCACCAATCAAAGCTCCCCTAGGGCCTGTGGTGGTGTTAGTGGACAAGTTAATTTTGGTGGGCTTAGTAATATCCCAGGACTTCGAAATACCGCCAGAGATGGAGCGAGGTTTGTAAATGGAAATATCTCGGCAGCAGACGTAAACGGAGATGAGGCTAGAAACTTTGCTTTAAATGTTCAAAAGAAAGTAGATGATCTTAAAAAGAAGAACAAAAAATTAGCTCCTACCCTTAATCGTATAGATCAAGCAAGAGATAAGCTCAGTAATAAGCTTAATAATACCATCTTTAGAAGAATTAAAAGCAGAGGTGGAAGTAGCGCCATTCCTAGTCTTTCGAGTACCAGCTCAAGTACACCGCTTTCACCCAAAGATGCACTTAAAAATCTTGATAAAGAAGTCAAGCGAAGTAAGTCACGTCTAGATGAAAGAAAGCAAGGGGGCGATGCGAGCATCGGTGGCACTAATAACGATGATCCATTTGACTTAGGCCTAGATGACCTAGGCAGTGGCGGTGTCATTATTGATGACGAGGTTGCCAGTGTAATGCAAAAAGAATTTGAGTTTAATGATGTTAATTCCAACTCTGAACATAATATTTTCAAAATCATTACAAACCGTTATCATAGAAGTGGATTAAAAAGATTATTTGATAGTAATGCCAAACCAGTAGACGCCCCGAATGAAACAGACATCCACTCTAAGTAATTTTGATATACTAACCGGTAGAAATAATCCAGGGCTTGTGGAGTTTGATGGCCTACAGGTCCACGCTCATGTTGTAGATGCTTTCACTCAATTACAGGCCACGGCAAAAAAAGAAATTGATGCCGATATTCAACTTGTCAGTGCTTTTAGAGGTTTTGAAAAACAAAAATCAATTTGGAATGCTAAGTGCAGTGGACAAAGAAATATCCTCGACGATAATAATAATATTATTCAATGTGACTCATTAGCTCCACTTGATCTCGTCCATGCAATTATGCGTTTTTCTGCCATCCCTGGGGCCAGCAGACATCACTGGGGTACAGATATTGATATCTACGATGCTTCCAAGAAAAAACGAGAGAATGTACAACTCACCCACTCTGAAGCTATGAGTGATTTTTTGGAACTAAACAAGTGGTTAGATAATAGAATAAAAGACAATAATTGTTTTAATTTCTTCAGACCTTACGATCAAGATTTGGGAGGAATTGCTATTGAAAAATGGCATCTTAGTTTTACACCTCTTGCTCAAAAGTACTATGAACAATACACCATAGACGTCTTTATTAAAAATATTGAGGAATCTGATATAAAGTATAAAGACATACTACTTGAACATGCCAAAACCCTATTTGATCGCTATATTTCTAATATTATCTTACCGTAAGTGAGTGCTATTTCTTACAGCTTCTCTATGTTGTAGATGTAAGCAATAGATAATCCCAAAATATCTTTTTAATTCAATACATTAGTCCAGTGGCAAATTGCCCCAGCATCTATATAAAGAGTAAGTTTAATTTACTAGAATTTTAGGGATAAATTCATTAGATTATTCAGTACGAGAGAGTGATTTCTCTTTTCATAATCTCTTCTCCCCAATAGAAGAAATTAAGGGCCATTTATTTGGCCCTTTTTTCATTTAGGTTTTATTCAGCTCCAATTGCTTTTAACCATTCAGATGTAGGAGAAATTAGTTTGCGTAACTCCAGATCCATAAAACCGATTACAAATACTGCCTCAGAAGCAACTGCTCCATCTTCCTTAAGCATTTGCTGCCTAATACGCATAATTTTGCCGCGAATTTCATCTGTATGAGAAACTATTTTTATCCATTCCCTATTAACCAACTCTTTTCTATACTTACAGGTAACCTCTAAGATAACAGGACCTTTTTTCAACTTCTTAACTGTTTCGAGTCCGTAACCATTTTTCGTAATAAAGTCCCATCTGGCCTGCTCATATAGCTTAAAGTATTCAGCATTATTAACATGTCCAAAGGAATCCAAGTGGTGTTCTAGAATTTGTAATTTATATTCAAAGTACTGATTAGACATAGCTAACTCCTATTATTAATAGAAGTTAGCATAAAGTTTTAAATTAGACTATTTTGTATTATTTAGGTTTCTTATCTTCTAAAACTACATCTAATTTACCAGCATTTGTGACCTTAACATATCTTTTAGAAATGGTTTCAAATAGCTTACTTCTTTTTGGAAGTAATTGTTTTTCAACTTCAGAAGCGATTCCTCTTTTACTTCGAAGAAGATTATTAAATGCATTTTCTTTTTTGTTTTTCTTAGCTCTTCCACCGCTACCAGTAACAAAGCTTCCACCACTGCTATAACTAGGACCTTTTTGGGCCCCATACTTGCCGCCAGATTTTCCTTTTCGTCCGCCACCATCAGCGCCGCCACCTGGGGCACCACCGCCCCCTCCGCCGCCGCCACCGGCTCCTCCTCCAGATCCGCCTCCTCCTCCACCGGAAGAAGATACTTTGGCAGCACCTGGGGCATCAAATTCGTTATCGCCTTTTTCACCGCCTCCATCACCTAGAATATCAGCGAGGTCATCTTCATTTTTATCAGTTGATCGAGTCGATGCAATATTATCATCTCCACTGCCAGCATCATTTGTCTCGCCATCAGAGAAGTCCGCAGAACCTTGCCCTTGAGCACCAC
>JBFKKF010000174.1:0-5191 GCA_041631355.1 Bacteriovoracaceae bacterium
ATACACTTTATTTAATTCCTGAAGAGAAAGAAGATTTTGATATCGATATGAGTGGAAAGCTGCAGGGGATCGGTGCCCTTCTACGAGAAGAGGGATCTTATATTAAGGTAGAAAGAATTATACCAGGAAGTGCCTCTTGGAGAGGAAAAAAATTACAAGCTGAAGATGTCATTTTAGCAGTTGCTCAAAACTCTGATGAGTTTGTTGATATTGTTGACATGAGTATTCGAGATGCGGTTAAGCTAATTAGAGGTAAAAAGGGAACTGTAGTGAGACTTAAGGTTAAAAAGCCTGAAGGTAGTATCCAGGTTATCCCGATTGTCAGAGATGAGGTTATCTTGGAAGAGTCTTACGTGAAAAGCACTATCCTGGAGCATAAAAAGCTTAAGCAGAAGATTGGCTATATTCACGTACCGAAGTTCTACCGGGACTTTCAAGATCCTAATGGAAGAAATTGTTCAACTGATGTTAAAAACGAAATAGAGAAGTTAAAAAAGAAAAATGTCGATGGCATTATTTTAAACCTAAGAAATAACGGTGGAGGGGCCCTTCAAGATGCAACATTAATGGGGGGATTATTTATAGACAAGGGACCAATTGTCCAAGTGAAAAGTAATGGTAGTGCACAAATTAAAAAAGATGTAGATGGTAAGACTTATTGGGATAAACCCCTCATTGTAATGGTTAATCGCTTTAGTGCATCAGCTTCTGAGATTGTTGCTGGGGCCCTTAAGGATTATAAACGAGCCGTTATTGTAGGAACTAGTGAACAAACTCATGGTAAGGGGACTGTTCAAGCGATTTTAGATCTCAAAAACTTTATCAATCCTTTTGTGGGCAAGATGCTTGGACCTATTGGGGCCATGAAAATTACAACCGATATGTTTTATCGAATTAATGGTATGTCGACACAATTTAGAGGTGTAAAACCGGACATCATCTTACCTGATGAGTTCGGATATCTCGAATCTGGGGAAAAGTCTTTGGATTATGCGATTCCTTATGCTGAAGTTCCAAAGTTAAAGTATAAGACTTGGACTAAGCATAAGTATGATTTAAAGAAATTACGGGCAAATAGTAAGAAAAGAGTGGCGAAGTCTCCAGGGTTTCAAAAAATTAATAAGTCTGTTGCATGGTCTAAGAATCGTAGAGAAAACTCAGTTAGAGTGATTAATCTGAAAGAAATGGATAAGTTTAGAAACGAAACCAGAGAGTTTTCCAAGAAGTATAAACTTGATGATGTTAACGAAAACATCGTTGTTACCGGGTTAAAGAAAGCAAAAAGAGAAATAGATAAAGAGAGCTTTAAAGAGTTTAAAGAGGGCCTACAAAAAGACCCAGCAGTGGAAGAAGTTCTTTATATTTTTAACGATATGCTTAAATCATAATAATAATTTATTTAATTCCTCTGGATTGACTTAAGATTTGGAATTGCATAAAATCTTGACTTCAACACAGAGGAATTATTATGTCTAAAAACCCAAAAGTATTTGATAAATACCATTATTATCAACGCTCAGTACAAAATGCAGAAAATGAGATTGAGTTTTTTAATGAAAAATTTGAAGAACTACGAAATCGTAAGGCCCATACCTTGAGGGAAGATTTTTGCGGTACCGGGATGATTACTTGTGGGTGGGCGGCTCAAGGAGAAGAATTTGAGTCTTGGGGAATTGATCTCGACCCAGAACCAGTTGAGTATGGAAAAGCACATCATTTAGTTAAGCTAGATCCATCAGCACAAAAAAGAGTTCATTATTTATTAGAGAACGTTTTAACTGCAAAGACTCCAAAGGTAGATATTTGTTTTGCTTTTAATTTTTCTTATTTTATTTTCAAGGAAAGAGCTAAATTAATTGATTACTTTAAAAAAGTCAGAGAAGCCTTAGCAGATGATGGGGTCTTTTTTATTGATCTCTTTGGTGGTCCGGAAAGTCAAACGATTATGACTGACGTCATGGACCACGGTGATTTTAAATATTACTGGGATTGTCTCGAGTTCAACCCGATAAATAATCATTGTAAATTTGCGATTCACTTTAAACGAAGAGGTGAGAAAAAGCGTGAAAATGCCTTTGTTTATGAGTGGAGACTTTGGAGTATGCCTGAGTTAAGGGATATCCTCGCAGAAGCAGGCTTTTCTAAGACTGTGGCCTATTGGGAAGGAGAAGACGGTGATGGAGGTGGAGATGGTGAATTCTATGCCACTGAAGAAGCTGAGAACTGCGAATCTTGGGTTACTTATATTGCGGCACTGAAGTAGTTATCCTACAACAACAGTTTCCATAACATCTAGAATTTTTTTGAATCTTTGAGTTGAAAATCGCTCTCTCATTTGAGCTATTTTAGCCTCCATATTGAACTCAAGTCCGGAGTTTATTACCTCATCAACAAAATCTTCCGCTAAAATAAAGACGATGGCCATGGGGGAAATATTTTGGGAGTAATGCTCTGAAAATCCGTAGCCATTGATGGTTCCGTGATGCTGTTTAATAATTTGCTCAACACCCATAGGAGCATTTGGATATTTACTTAAAATGGTAGCTCCGTCTTGAGCATGTTTTTTAATAAGCTCTTTTTTGTCCTTTGGTAGGTCTGAGGCCCTAAGATCTTGTTCGGTGTGAATTTGCGCCTGTTGATCGTTTTCTAACGCAATATCATGAAAAAAAGATACAAATTGAATTTTGGCTATTTGTTCTTTAGTTCCCCAATCTAGATTTTCCATAAGGTGAGCTGTAACAAACATTAAAATTTGTGAGTGCTTAAATAAATAACCTGCTTTATTAGACATTAAGCGTTTTAATAAGCTTTTAAGAGAAGATGTTCTCTTAGCAGTTAGCCCCATATTAGTCATATTCTTTTTGGCCAATTCAACAGTTTCGTCTGTGATACCCATTCGTGCAATCTTTTCTTGAAGTAGGTTTTGAGCAAGCTCCATTTGGTTAATCTGTTCATTCTCATCAAGTTTTAGGAAGTCGAGGGTACTGGCCACTTCTTGATTGTAATAGCTAACAAAAATGAGACGGTCAGATTTTTTCACATAGAAATTTTCGATTTTATTCTCAGTAATATACTGGGCTTTATTAGGAGGTAGTTTATTAAATGCTTGATAAAGAACTCCGTATCCAAATTCATTTTCTTCATAAATATCGCAATTGGTATCCTCTAAAGTAGCAATAAGCTTAGCAGGAATAGGAAAGAAGTCTGGAACTTGCATCATGGCCATATCCTTAGCAGTGACACCTAGTCTTTTTGCTGCGGCCTGGACAAGTTTTTTAGCATCAAGACCAGATAGGATATGATCATAGATCTCAGGATCTAAGTCAGAGTGACCTATGACAATCAACTCGCAGTTAACATTTGCTTGTTGAAGAAAAGCAGCTATGGCCGCTGCGGTTTTTTCATTTTTAATATTTCCCTTGGCAATAATGAGTTCAATATCTGGATTTTTTTGTATGCAATCAATAGCAAATTTAGCATCCGGAGCCGAAAGAACCTTTGCTCCAACCCAGGTGTGTAAGTTAATTTCGTAAAAATTTTCTAGGTTATGATCATTTTCGACCAAGAGCGTTGTTCGCATAATTATTCCTCTGTATAGCTCTATTATAGGAAAAATCCCCAAAAATTGTAATTAAAACCTATAAAAACTTTAAAATAATCTAAATGATTTGATATGATTTTCAAGGTTAAACATATGATATTACCTCTTAAAAAAGGATGTTCGCTTGAATTTTGATATCTCGAATTCTTTCTCTAAGGTCCCATACACAGACTGGAAGCAGGAAGCAGAAAAATCTCTTAAGGGCAGCAATACCCTAGAGAAATACTTGGATTATCACTCTTTTGAAGGTTGTCATGTTCGTGAAGTTAATAAACCAAATGAATTAACCCATCCTCTTCATTCTTTTCCTGGGCAAAGACTGCTGGGAAGGTTTGGAAACAAGTTAACTAAAGAAGATGAGTTAGGAGGTGTTCATTTTTTAATTTCGGAGAATATAGAATCCGATGGGGTTATAATTGCTAGTGACCCTGGCTTTCAATCTACGAAGACACATATTAATGTGGACCTTGCAAAGTTATTAATAAGTTTTGATTTTGATCTTTCCAAGTTGGAAGACCACTTATCTCCATTTGAAGATTATTTTCCTTATATTAATTTAAACCTCATCCATAATGCTGGGGGAACTATCATCCAGGAACTGGCATTTATGTTAGAGATGATAGATCTAGTAAAAAATAAACTTGGTATTAATAACAAGATTTTTATCTCCTTCTCTGTGGACTCACAATATTTTGCTAATATTGCTAAGTTAAGAGCTGCGAGATTCATGCTCGAGTCTATAGCAGAGCAATGGATGAAGTTTGACTTTGAAATTATGTCCCAATCATCTCTGAGAGAACAAACCCTATATGATCCTTGGGTTAATATGCTAAGGGCTTCTTCGGCTTCGATGGCCGCATTTATAGGAGGCGCTAATACTATCTGTATTGATAGTTATGATCATCTTATGGCAAAGTTTTCTCGTTATGAAGAATCAGAGCTGGGGCTTAGACAATCTCGCAATATCTTCCATATATTAAATGAAGAGTCTAGTCTTTCCTTTGTCGCTGATCCTGCCCTCGGTAGTTATTCTATTGAAGCTCTAACGAGAGAGATCATTCAAGACTCCTTTGAACTCTATAAAGCTTATGACAACAAAGAGGGAATAATAAAGGGAATAGATCATTTCTCTCACGAGGTTAAACAGGCTGCCCTAGGCAGAGAGAGGTATGTACATACTTCTCAACATAGTATTGTGGGTATTAATGATTACTCCAACCCAGAAGAGAGCTTAGAAAAAAATTATGGTGCAGGGATTAAGTTTGAGCTAGCTAATGATGAAGAAGACTTATTTCCTATTCGAAGATTGGCAGAGGATTTTGAAGCTTTGAGAGTCGCAGCTGAAGATAAAGAGTTTACTCCTAAGATTCTTCTCTATGGTAAAGAGTCTTCTTTAACCGCGAGGGCAAGTTTTTGCGCTAATTACTTTGAGGTACTAGGAAAAAAGGTTGAACTTTTAAAGATTGATAATGAATCTGAAATTAAAAAGCTTACAGGTGAAATTCTAATTCTGTGTGCTGCTGATCCAGACTATGAACAACTTCTCAAGTGGAGTTGGAGCAATGATAACCAGCTCTACCTAGCGGGTAA
>JBFKKF010000175.1:0-5111 GCA_041631355.1 Bacteriovoracaceae bacterium
CATTTAGTTGGAGATTATATGTTTGACTCAGAGGCGCTATTAGTATTACTTGCAGCGATTATCAACTTCCTCGTTGGTGGGGTATGGTATGCCATTCTTGGTAAAAGCTGGGCACGTGCCTGGCAACTAAAACCAGAAGAAATAAAAGTAAAAGACCCTAAGCCATATCTTATTGCTCTTATCGGTTCATTATGGACAAGTTATGGTCTTTTTTTGATGATAAAACATATTAAGCCTGCAAGCTATACCGAGTTAATAACTATAGCAATAGGTACCTGGTTATTTATTCTAGTCGGTTCAGGGGCCAAGCATTATGCTTTTGCTCGTAGGAAATTCCAAGCATTCTTAATTGACTACCTTGTAGATCTCATAGGTATTATTCTAATGTGTTTAATCATTTGGAATTATTGAGGGATAAATTCTAGTTCTACGGATGGAAATTCCCAGACATAGTATCCACTGGAAGCAGGGATTTTCACTTTATAGAGGGCCAAAGGGATTCCACCAAGCCTTCTAACTTTTTCACTCCATTTGGAAATTTGGTTATTTAATTCAAATTGAGCTTTATCCGCTTTATCGTTTTGACCTTTAAAAAGCTCTAATTGAGAATTATAAGCATTAATTTTATTTTTAGATGGACTGGTTACAGCTGAAAGAAGGTTTACGAGCTCATACGCTTCATCTTCGCTGAAGGTTTTGTTTGAATTGAGGGGGTATATTTGGTGAATTGTTTCCATATCTATTCGTACTTACCTTGTTTTAACTTTCGTTCTACTTCTTTTTTCTTGGTAGACTCGCGTTTGTCGTAGAGCTTTTTCCCTTTGGCCAGCGCGATTTCTAATTTAATTAAACTACCCTTAAAGTATATTTTTGTTGGTATCAAAGTTTGACCCTTCGTGGCAAGGGATTTCTGGATATAATCTAGCTCTTTTTGTTTCAGAAGAAGTTTTCTTTTGCGAGTTTCGTTGTGATTATCATAGGTTCCAAATTGATACGGAGCAATATGTATTTGTTGTACCCATAGTTCCCCTTTTTTATCAAAAGCGCAAAAGCTCTCATTCATAGTGCATTTATTGGCCCTTAGACTCTTAACCTCAGTTCCCTGGAGTTGAATACCCGCTTCAAATTTTTCCTCTAGGAAGTAGTCATATCCAGCTCGTTTATTTTTAGCAATGATTTTTATACCGCTCATATAAGCATCTTATATGAAAGAGAGTACATCGTCTTTAGGAAAATTGGTGGATTTAGGGATAGGTTTACTTGTTTTCAAGTGCCTGAAACATAAAAAGAATATCAGTATAGGAGATTGCTTCACTTCGCTTTTCTAGAAGCTCTTGCTTGGAAGCCAAAGATTTTTCAATATAATCTTTGCTGTATTTTGATTTCAATACTTTTTGAAGTTGTTTGCGCTTCATACTAAAGACTAGACGGGTAAACTCATTAAGACTTTTGTAATTATTTATTGAAATATCAGGAAGTTCTTTGCGGTGATAGGAAACGACAACCGAGTCTACCTTAGGAGGGGGAGAAAATGCGCCAGGAGGAACTTTGAGCAATTGTCTGGAGTTAAAATAATTTAAGCTTAGAAATAAGAGTCCATTCATTTGATTCTTTGTATCTCTGAGGTAAGTTTTATCTCCAACTTCTTTTTGAAACATCAGGGTCATGTACTCAATTTGAGGGATTTGTAAAAATTGAGTAAATAAAATGGTACCAACATTATAAGGGAGATTTGAGACTAGCCAGATTTTTTTATTAGTAAGTGCTTCCTTTTCAATAAAGCCCTGCCAGTCAAATTCAAGTGCATCGCCTATATAAATATTTTCTTGGTCAACATATTCTAAAAGGGTGTCTTTAAAACGATCGTCTTTTTCAATAACGTATAGTGGTTGGCTATGTTGAGAAAGCTTCCGAGTTAATATTGCAGGGCCAGGACCTACTTCAATAATGATGTCAGCTTCCTCTTTCCAGTCAGTTGTAATGGCGTTAATAACTTTTTGATCTCTTAAAAAATGCTGTCCCAGCTCCTTATTTGCCTTAGGAAGTTTTGACATTGATGAATTCCTTTTTATCAATAAATCTTCCCCTGGCGTCCAGGTTGAGGCTATTAGGGAAGGGGATTGCTTGGGGCATATTGATTCTTCCAAAATTTGCGATCATCGCTCCATTATCGGTACAATATTCAGGGGCAACAAAGCGGACATTTTTATACTTTTTATTCAGGACTTCTCGTAGGTAAGAGTTACATGCAACACCACCACCTACAACAATGGGAGAGTTAAATTTGGAATTGGTTTGATGTTCAACTTTCTTGATAGCATACCGAAGTTTTAGTAAGAGGGCCTTCGAGATGGCCCCTTGATATGAGGCACAGACATCATAGAAGTCTTGTGATCTAGACTCAAATATTTCAAAATTTTTGGGTTTGAGCTCCATAATGGACGAGTTTTTATCCACATAATTTTTAAGGGCGGTTTTAAGTCCTGAAAAACTTAATCTCGCATCGGCACTAGATTGCAATCCAATAGGAAACTCTATTTTTGAATCATTTCCATGCTTGGCCAATTTGTCTATTATATGACCTGCCGGATAACCTAAACCTAGGATCTTTCCTCCCTTATCAAATGCTTCTCCAGCAGCATCATCTATTGTGCTTCCAAGAACTTGAAATTCGTTTGGGGACTTAACCCAAAAGAAAATACTATGCCCCCCACTAATTAATAATCCGAGGTAGGGGTAGTTTAGTTTGTCTGTTAAATGAATGGCTTCTAGGTGTGCATAAAGGTGATTAACAGCAATAACTGGCTTTTTGAGTAGCAGGCTCAACGTTTTAGCAGTATTTAGGCCCGTAAGTAAAGGCCCCAAAAGTCCGGGAACAGTAGTAACAGCAATTAAATCAATTTCTTTTAACTCTATCTTTGCCGTTTCATAAGCTTCTTTGATAAGTGGACTCAAATACGCCAGGTGATTTCTTGCGGATATTTCCGGAACAACTCCGCCCCATTTAGTTAGTAAGTCTTCTTGACCTTGTTTTAGGTGTGCTAAAACCTCTACCTTGTTTGACTCTTCTTTGATTATAGCTATAGAAGTATCATCACAGCTTGTTTCAATGCCTAGGATTAATTTTTCTTTTTTCAATTTTTTGGACAGCTCATTTCTTTAAGTTTTTTTGCAAAGTACTTTTTATTTAGAGAGCTGGCAAGACCTTTTGAATCTTTTAAATACCACTCTGGTGATTGATCTCTTGTATGGCATTTGATGCATTTACTTTCATAATTCCTGGCGGTTTTATCACCAAATTCAAATGGGTGCTCTCCGTGCAGATCGTGACAATTAAGACATTGAACATTTGAAAAATTAGCTTCTACTTTGTGAGAGGTGTCGAATTTAACCCACTTCTTAGATAACTTTAGTCTCTCCTTCTTTGAAAGTGATCGCACAGACTTTTTTGTTAATATATTCTGACTGAATTCTTTCCAATATTTATCTTGGTCAAATTTATTATCAGTGCTAACGATAATGTTTTTAAATCCAGAAAAACCTTTTTCATGTTTATGGCCTAGGCTGTGACAACCAATACAACTTGGGTTTTTTTCTTCCCTGGCCTGGAGTAAAGTCATCATGGCAATAGAGTGTGACGTTTTTTGCCAAAACTCAGTTTGAGGTACATGACACTCCATACATGAGGCATGAGTTTTAAAGCGCTCCTGGGATCCATGGGAATCAGATGTCATTTGGAGACTATCTTCTTGGGCATAAATTTTATCCAGTTCCGCCTTTAGCTGAGTGAGCCAAGTTTGAAATGGGTTATCCTTTATAAGGTTTTTTAGTTCATCTCTTACTTCAATTAAGCTGTAATTAGATTTTGCTTTCGCATTTGTTGGGAGAATGATTTCTCCAAGGTAGTGGTTACGAGATAGAACTTGAACAATTTGGGTTTTATTTTGTACTAGGGGATCTCGCAAAAATGATTGGGTGTGGGCACCTATAATCCAGTCAAGTTCTGTGAAATGGCTTGCTAGCTTCTTATCTACATCCATTCCACTATGACTTAGAAGTATGTATGTCTTATCTATTTTGGGATATTTATTTTCAATCTTAGAAATTTCAGTTTTGAGAGCATTTTTAGGGGAGGAGAATAAGTACTTATGGTCATTATTAAAGACTTCGGGGGAAACAATACCTAGTAGGAAAATGTGTCTGTCACCTATTTTAATATGAGCATGGGTTTTATGAGGTATTTTTAAGCTATCAGTAGAATTAGTTATTAAGAACTTAAATTTCGATATTTTGGCGATATCTACGAGAAACTCTTCTCCAAGAGCAAAGTCTTGGTCTCCAGGAGTTATATATTTGAGTCCCATCATGTCCATAGCTTCAGCAATCTTTTTTGCCTTAAAGGAAGCGGAAGTCTTTAAGGATTCCGGAAGATTATTTACTTCAAAAAATGTATCACCTGAGTCGAGATAGATTTGATTAAATTTATCCTGAGTTGACTTCAGATGGCCATACACCTGCTCCATCCCTCCCAAGGGAAATTTTCGACAACCACATGGGTGGGTTTCACCATTGATATTATGGGAGAATAATATTTGTGTTTTCTTTGATGAGTTGGAGCTAAACTCAATGTCGTATTCATCGTCAGTTAATTCAACAAACTTAGCGCAGGAAATTAAGGTTAGTAAGCTTAGAATAACTAGGTTTTTCACTATTTGATTTCTTTTTTTGCAGTTTTAGAATGTTTAGATTTAGGGTAATTATTTATTAACTCCTGATATGTAGCATTGGCTTCGTCACTTTTTCCAGATTTCCCAAATGAGCGAGCAATGTAGAGTAAGGAGCGCGGAGCAAAGGAGCTACGAGGATATTTAGTATAGATTTTACTAAAGTATACGAGAGCATCATCATACTTACTATCCCAATAATTAAGTAGTCCTAAGTTGAAGTAGACGTGATTTCTTTGGGCCGCATTGATCGTGCCTTCATCGAGGGTTTCAAGATATAATTTTTTTGCTTTTGATTTTTGATTCTTCTCAAATGCTCTGTGGGCCTGTTGAAGTAGGGAACTTTTTTTTGAAGACTTTGTTACTTTTGATCCGCCAATTGCTGCG
>JBFKKF010000176.1:0-5055 GCA_041631355.1 Bacteriovoracaceae bacterium
CTCTAATTTATATCCCAACTTCTTTGTTTTAACTGCAAGTGAGGCCATATCCTCCGGACCACACGCTGGGTGAGATGAGATGAAATAAGGAATAATCTCCTGTTTTAATCCCTTTCTTGCACAAATTTCTTCAAATTTTTCCTTAAAAGTATTAAATAACTCAAATTTAGGTTTACGCATCAACTCTAAGACACCATCCTCAGTATGTTCTGGAGCAACCTTTAACCTTCCAGATACATGATATGTTACCAACTGTTCAACATATTCTTCATCTTTTTGTGGATTTTTGGACCTTTTGTTAAACATAAGATCATAACGCAGACCAGAGCTTACAAATGCTTTTTTTATTTTCGGATGCTGATTTACTTGTTTATAAATCTCTATCATTTGTAGAGGATTAGTGTCTAAATTTCCACATACTGAGGGATAAATACAACTTGGTGCTGAACAGCGATCACATATTTTAGGATCAATTCCCTTCATCTGGTACATATTTGCACTCGGTCCCCCCAAGTCAGAGAGATACCCCTTAAAGTCTGGCATATTGGTAATTTGATCAACTTCTTTCATTATCGACTCTTGAGACCTACTTGCAATAAGCTTTCCCTGGTGAGCTGAAATAGTACAAAAGCTACATCCACCAAAACATCCCCTATGCATATTTACCGAAAACTTAATCATTTCATAAGCAGGTATATCACCACGTTTTTTATATTTCGGATGGGGAAGCCTTGTAAAAGGAAGGTCAAAACTCGCATCAATCTCTTTTTCAGTCATGACTTTGAATGGAGGATTGATCACAAGTGTTTTCTTACCTATAGATTGAGTTAACCTTTTAGCATATTGTTTATTAGATTCTGTTTCAATATGTTTGAAATTTTTTGCAAAACTTAGTTTATCTCTTAGACACTCTTCATGAGAAAATAATTGCTTATCTTCCCAGTTTTTGTTTTTAGGAAGTTTTTCTACTCCCTCCTGAATAAAGGCCGTTTGAGCAATGGTTTTTAATGATGAAAAAGGAACTCCTCTTTTGAGTAGTTCAATAATTTCCCTCAAGGGCTGATCCCCCATACCGTAAACAAGTAAATCAGCACCACTGGTTTCTAAAATAGAGGGCTTTAACTTATCCTCCCAGTAATCATAATGGGTCACACGTCTTAAAGATGCTTCGATCCCACCAATCATCACTGGCGTATCAGGATATAGTGATTTTAAAATCTGAGTATATTTAACCGCTGCATAGTCTGGTCTAAAATTGACTTCTCCTCCAGGTGTATAAGCATCAGTAGTACGCATTCGCTTAGCTGCCGTGTACTTATTGACCATAGAGTCCATATTTCCTGAAGTAACTCCAAAAAATAATTTTGGCGTTCCAAACTTTTTAAAATCCCTTAGGTCATCTTGCCAATTAGGTTGCGAAATAATGGCAACTTTTAGACCATAGCTTTCAACGATACGACCAACAACTGCTGCACCGAAGGCCGGATGATCAACATAGGCATCCCCAGTGACAAGAACAACGTCAAAGTCTTCCCAGCCGCGTTTTTTTGCTTCTTTCATTGTGGTTGGTAACCAAGCAGTAATAGGTAGATCTGGTGAATTTCTCATAGCATAAACTTATATCATCTATAGTGAGCACATAGGTTCTAAACTTATGAAAATGCGTAAATTTTATAGGTTGATAGAACCTACTTCCAACTAGTTATATCAATTTAAAAATAGATTTTTCGCCTTATCTTGATCAACGACCTTGATTGACTTCAACTTTCTCTGGGCCTTACTGGCAAGCAAATCTAAGTTGACGATTCTTCCGAGTCTAGCGAGAGTAATATTATACTTTTTACCTGGCATAAGGATCTTATCTAACTCTGAAATATCTTTTTGAAAAACTCGCATTCCATTAATGGCAATGATTTCATCACCAGCATTAACTCCCGCTTGATATGCAGATTGATCCAGTAAAACCTTGGATACCAAGACACGATCTCCGTGGTAAGTGTAATCAATACCTAGATCTACTTTCTCGGAAGTTTCCCATTCAAATTCCATCCCATTTTCTTGGTAATAAGTTTCAAAGTCTATATCTTCGGTGGTGGAAATTCTCAGATCAAACTGGTCACGAATTTCTTTGTTTCCAACCTCTTCAATCATTTGCATCACTTCATCTTTGGTCATACCAACTTTGGGGTTATCTAAATAGCGTTGCCACAACTTTTCTAAAAGTTCATTGATACTTTTACCAATTTTTCTAAGCTCAAAATACAAAGTGCTAAATACCAGACCACCTTTTAGATAATAACTAATTGTTGAGTTATGAGAATTCTCATCTGGTCTATATAATTTGATCCAAGCATTAAACGATGATGTTTCTAGAGAGTGAAACTTCTTGCCTGGAATTTTATAGTAGGCATTTAGATTTTTAGTAATAGCACTCAAGTATTCTTCCAAGGTACTCAGTCCTGATCTGTATACGAAAAGGCAATCCATAAAACTAGTTAAACCTTCAGTTAACCAATGCATTTGCGTATAATTTTCTTTACGATAATCAAATGGGCCCAACTCTTTGGGTCTAATTCTTTTCACGTTCCAGGTATGAAAGTATTCGTGTGCAACTAGTTCCAACCAAAGAAGGTAGTCTTCCCTACTTCCAAGTTTTCTCCCATCAAAGTGAAGTGCGGTAGAATTTAGATGCTCTAGCCCACCATATAAGTCTTTTTTCAAATGAGTAATAAATAAATATTTATCGTATGGTATTGATGAAAAGTGAGAAGAAACAGTTTCAACTATTTTTTTAATATCTGCTTTCAAATCATTATCGTGAGGGAACTGATCTCCATAAAAAATCAAATGATGTTCTTTATTGTCATGCATAAAGCCATCAGACTCGTGACACCCAATCTCTACAGGCGTATCCAATAATTCATCATAGTCATGGGCCTTGTAGATAAACCTATCTCTTTTATCCGAAATATCATCAAGTGCTGTATGAAGCTTTGCCCAAAGCCCTGTAAACTTAAACTCAATTGTTGGCTCAAGCTCTTCACCCACCACCCCTAAGAGATAACTTGGCCCGTGTAAAAAAGCATGAGACTCATCCACATGACTAGTTCTCACTGTTAACTCGTGACAATAAACTTCATACTCCACATTAAACTCATTACAATCTTTCTTTAACTCAGAGTTTTTAAAGTCTATTTTCCAAGTCCCTTTTTCAACTTGATCAAAATTCAGGTACTCACCATTCTGGCTAGATACCCTTAAGGTTCTAATATTTTTAGAGTATTCACGCATAAGATATGAGCCCGGGGACCAACTGGGAAGATAGATTTCCATCTCCTCTCTTTGATTCCTCATCATTGTCATCTTTACTTTGACTATGTGCGTTTGAGGTTCCATTATTTCTACAAAGTAGTGGCATTTCATAACTTACTCCCGTTCTAGTCGGTCTTTACTTCTCTAAATGGCCATAGCATAACTGATAGAGTATGATTTGACCAATTTAAGGTAGCTATGAAAACAAAAATAAATACACCAAATAGAGAAGATATACACATCAAGTTTACCCAGACTGCGATGGACCAACTCCAACTAATCAAAGACAATGACTACACTATTGAGGGTCTATGTTTTAGACTAAAAATTGAAGGAAAAGGTTGTCACGGTTTTGATTACGCCTTGGGTTTTTCTGAAAGACACCAAGATGATTTAACTCTACATATACCCCATAGCAATCTAGACTATGTCATGGATCCATTCACGGCATTTTACTGTCAAAGCGGAGTCGTAGACTATATTCAGGACTTCGAGAATAATGCTGAGGGATTTCACTATGAAAATGACTCACAAAAAAGTTATCGTGGTAAATTCTTCAAGGATGAATCAAAAGCTCCGGAACTCAAATAAATTATTGAAAAACATAAAGTCTATTTCTAGACGAGTACACACTTAAATATTTATCAGACTTAACCGCATGACCAAAAATGGCGGAATAGCTAGTACCTAGTGAGAACTCTCCTAGAACTGTAAAATCAGCGCGAGACAAATAATAAATTTCGGCGCCCATAGTTGTTACAGCAAAACCATTTTTCCACTGGGTAATAGAGCTAATTCCATTCTCAGTAATCTGTCTTTGCTCTAGAATCTTTCCGTAAGAATTTATCCGATATATTTTCCCTTCAGTGGAACCTACTATCAAGTCTTCACCTTCAATGATTGGAGTGTGGGACTGCCTAAGCTCTATGGTTTTTTCAACTAGACCATTACGAGGATTAATAAATCTCATAGGTCCTGCAGCTGAACCTGCGACTATGTACTTACCAAAAACAAAAGGATTAACATCAACATCTACAAATTTAACACCCGTGGAAATCTTTTGCTCCCAATTTACGACTCCCTCTTCCAAGCTCAAGGAAACTAGGTGACCATCAGCAAAACCTATAAAAAGGTTTCCCTCATACTCTAAAGCCTCGGAAACTCTTTGAAGTGTAGTGGTATAAGGAATAGATCTTTGATAGCGCCAAAAAACCTTTCCCGTCTTTGCATCTAACGAAATTAGTGTATGGTTTCTCATGTGAATAAAAATTCTTCCCGCTGTATACACCGCCCTAGATTCTATCGGAGCACCTAGATCTACAGCATACTTAAGCTCACCTGTTAGATAGTGCCTAACAAATAATCGCCCAGTCTTAGATCCGTAATAGATATAGTCACCCACTTTATTAACTGGTGCTTGAATGGGTTTTCGCTCATTTTTTTGCCAAAGGATGTGACCGTCTTCCAGACTATATGCCGTCATATTCCCAGTTAAATCCCCCATATAGACAATATCTTGAAAGATAAATGGAGAAGATGTTCCTATCGGTAAATTTCCAGAATTGTAGTTCGGATCAAGGTTTTTAATCCAAACTGCCTCATAAGCCGGCACTTTTTTTGCTGGGGCCTTAACCTTTTGGTTCAAATTTAATTTGATCTGCCCGCAGCTTGCAAGTAACAAACTAGTAAATATGAGATATTGGTATTTCATTAAATTAAATTCCACTTAAATATAGCTTGGCC
>JBFKKF010000177.1:0-5050 GCA_041631355.1 Bacteriovoracaceae bacterium
GAAGAATAATGGGAAAAAAGAACGTCTTAGAACTGATCTCAATGCAGGAAAGGGCTTATTGGCCCTCATTAATGATATTCTAGATATATCTAAGATTGAAACAGGAGAATTTGAATTAAACCTATCCTCCTTTAATGTAAGAACTCTCATAAAAGATAATCTAAGCATCTTCAAATCTGTGTGTGATAGCAAAGGTATCAAGCTTATATGTGAAATTGATCCTGAAGTACCCGATCTTCTCAGAGGAGATCAAATGCGTGTAGGACAAGTACTTATCAATCTTATCGGTAATGCTTGTAAGTTTACATCGAAAGGTTTTGTAAAAGTAAGCCTTCACGTAAAAGATAAAAACAATTATCTCTTTATCATTCAAGATACCGGAGTTGGAATCTCTGAACAAAAATTAAAAGATATTTTTAAGCCATTTGTGCAAGAAGATGCTGGAATAACCAGAGAGTTTGGAGGAACCGGTCTTGGACTTACCATCTGCCAACGGATTCTCAACAAAATGAATAGTGTTATTCAGGTAGAAAGTCAGAAGGGCATTGGCACAAAATTTTCTTTTACTCTTAACTTGGAAACAGTTAAGAAAGAGAAGCAACTAAATCAACAATACTTAAAAAATAAAACGAAGCTCCATCCCCTTAAAATCTTGATCGCCGAGGATTCTAAATTGATTGCAGAGTTAGTCAAAGCACTACTTGCTCAGAGCCCCCATAACCTGGTATTTGCCACCAATGGTGAAGAGGCACTTTCACTATTTAAAGAACATGGAGATTTTGACTTAGTTCTTATGGATGTACAAATGCCCAAGATGGATGGGTATTCGGCTACCACTAAGATTAGAGCTTGGGAAAAGGCCAATGGACGTGAACCAACCCAGATTCACGCCTTATCTGCCCATGCCTTCACCTCGGCTCAAGAACAAAGTATTGCCGCAGGTTGTGATGGGCATTTAACCAAACCTATAAATAAACAACAACTTCTGGAATTTCTCGATCATATTTCTTATAAAATAAGTGCTTGAAGTCGAATGCGTTGTGAAAAATTGAATGAAAGGAAATATTGTTCTTCGTCGAAGTTGTCCCCAGGACATTTTCTCCTCGAATGCGTTGGTTAAAAGTTGTGCTGTCTTAGGAAGTCTAATGAATCAAAATGTGGTGGGCGTTGACGGGATCGAACCGCCGACATCCACCTTGTAAGGGTGGCGCTCTCCCAGCTGAGCTAAACGCCCACATTTGTTGAGTAATTAATCTAAGCAATTACTCAAGTACTGTCAATATAAAAAAAAGAGGAAAGTCTAACTTTCCTCTTTCGCTATGTATTATAAATCTTAGCTTTAACTAGTTCGCCACGGCCTGATCTTGACCAGAAGTTTTCTCTCCTTCCAGTACAGTAAAGGTTCTTTCAGTTAAGAAATCTTCTGGATGCTCCAATTCAAGAGCTATCTTTAATACCTTATTTGCTTGAGCAACTGGATGAATATTTAAGCCGCTCTTAATTTCTTCCGGTATTTTTTTAAGATCTTTAGCATTCTTTTCAGGGATAACTACTGTTTCAATTCCTGCTTGCTTGGCCGCTAATAACTTCTCTTTTAATCCACCAATTGGAAGTACTCTCCCTCTCAAGGTGATCTCTCCAGTCATCGCAACATTTTGTCTCACTGGAATATTTGTTATGGCCGAAGTTAGTGCTGTGGCCATAGTAATACCTGCTGATGGCCCATCTTTAGGAGTCGCTCCTTCCGGTACGTGAATATGAATATCATGTTCATTATACCACTTATGATCTACACCAATTTGATCACTTAATGAGCGAACCCAAGACAGTGCTGCTTTCGCAGACTCTTGCATTACTTCTCCAAGCTTACCAGTAACTTGTATTTTTCCATTTCCAGGAACAGTAACAACTTCAATATTTAATAGCTCTCCGCCAACACTTGTCCAAGCAAGCCCATTTACAAGCCCAACTTGTGGCTCGGCTTCAACGTTTGTGCTTTCAAATTTTACTGGTCCAAGATATTTTTCAAGTACTTTCTCAGTTACTTTATACTTCTTTCCTTGCTCTACATCATTAGTGACAACATCGGTGGCAATCTTTCTTGCAACAGTGTTGATGTATCGTTCAAGGTTTCTTACTCCGGCTTCTTTGGTGTAGCCTCTAATGACCTTAGTAAATACTTTATCTGAAATACTTACCGGATACTCTTGAAGCCCATGACTTTCTACTGCTCTACTTAATAAATATCTTTTAGCAATTTGAAGCTTTTCATGTGGAGTATATCCCGCAATATGGATAATCTCCATTCTATCTCTAAGAGGCCCTGGAATACGAGAAATATCATTTGCCGTCATAACAAACATAACTTTAGATAGGTCATATTCGACTTCAACATAATGATCTGAAAAGTTTTTATTTTGAGCTGGATCCAATACTTCTAACATTGCTGAAGCCGGATCACCTCTAAAATCAGAACTCATTTTATCTATCTCATCTAGAAGTACTACCGGGTTACCTTTACCGGCCTTTTTCATTGCTTGAATAATCTTTCCTGGCATAGCACCAACGTATGTTCTTCTATGCCCTCTAATTTCTGCTTCGTCTCTTACTCCACCAAGTGAAATTCTTACGAATTCTCTTCCCATTGAAGTTGCAAGGGATTTACAGATTGAAGTTTTACCAACACCAGGAGGTCCAGCTAAACAAAGGATCGTACCTGATGTTTTTGTCGAATCTCCAACTAGGTTTTTAACCGCTAGGTACTCTATAATTCTATCTTTTACGTCCTCTAGTCCGAAATGATCATCATCTAAAACTTGCTTAGCATGCTTCACACTATTGTCATCTTGAGAGTAATCATTCCATGGAAGATTTAACATCCAGTCAATATAGTTTCTTACAACAGCTGACTCTGCTGACATAGGAGACATTGACTTAAGTTTTTTAATCTCTTTTTCAACTTTTTCCTTTGCTTCTACTGGCATATTTTTAGCGTGTAGTCTTTCTTCCATTTCACCGATTTCAGACTTTCCGTCATCTTTATTACCAAGCTCTTTTTGAATGGCATTCATCTGCTCATTGAGATAATACTCTTTCTGAGACTTCTCCATCTGAGCTTTAACTCTTGATCTGATTTTTTTCTCAACATTAATCACTTCAATTTCACCTTGCATTTTTTCAAGTAGTAGTTGAAGTCTTGTTTCTACATTAACTGCATCCAAGATCTCTTGTTTCTCTGGAATTTTCATTGTTAAATGCGCAACAATTATATCTGCTAATCTAGATGGGTCCGTGATTGATGAGATACTCATTAAAAGTTCAGGAGGTATTCTTTTATTAAGTTTTACATATTGTTCAAAAACATTTTTCACAGATCTAATCGCTGCTTCCAGCGCGACTTCACTTTCAATAATGTCTTCACATTTCTCAACATCAGCAAAGTAGCCTTCTTCCTTACATTGAAAATCTTTAATCGTCGCTCTATGCTTTCCTTCGATTAAAACTTTAACTGTATTGTCCGGTAGTCTAAGCATTTGAATAATGTTAACAACGGTTCCAATATCGTAAACATCCTCTCTTTCAGGATTCAGTACGCTGGCATCTTTTTGGGTTACGAGAAATAGTTCATTTCCATTTTTAGCAGCTCTTTCTAGAGCCGAGATAGATTTCTCTCTTCCTACAAATAAAGGAACAACCATGTGAGGGAAAATAATAACGTCTCTTAACGGTAAAAGAGGGTAATTTTCTGTTTTGTTTGACTTCTTGTCCGACATAGCACCTCCTGCGCATTCTCAATCATTTCCCCCCAATTGGAGAGACTGGACCTATATTTATTTTCCCATTTATTTAAATCAGAATCAAGCCTTTTACAGAGGGTAAAATTCTCCTAAGCCTATATTATTTAAAAGCAGCACGTTATACGCCTGACAAATATACTCAAACCTAAATTATTTACAAAAAAAGTGGCCGTACTGGACGGCCATCAAAATATATGAATTTAAGTAGTAATTACATTTAAGATGCTGTGTTAACTTTGGCCTTCACCCCTTCAGATGGGCTTTTACGCTCGCACTCAACCAGTTTAGGCTGCTCCTTACCTTCAATCGCTTCTTTAGTAACTACGCATTTTCCAATCTTCTCATTAGCTGGAATCTCATACATTACATCAAGCATCGTTTGCTCTAGGATTGACCTCAAACCTCTTGCACCAGTTTTCTTTTTAATCGCTGTTTTGGCCACCTCTCTCAGGGCTTCTTCCTCAAACTCTAATTGAATTCCATCAAATTCAAAAAGCTTTTGGTATTGTTTAGTGATAGCATTTTTTGGCTCCACTAATATTCTCATTAAAGCTTCTTCGTCTAACTCTTGCAAAAGCGCATTCACAGGAAGTCTTCCAATAAACTCCGGAATCAAACCAAATTTTGACAAATCCTCAGGCTCGATCCCTCCAAGGGTTTCAACAGCTGTTTTCTCTACCTTTTTCTTATCCTCTTTCTTACCCGCAAGTCCAAGGGCCGGTTTTTTAATCTGTCTTTTTTCAATTATTTTATCTAGACCCACAAAGGCTCCTGCACAAATAAAAAGAATATTTCGAGTATCCACTTGTAGGAATTCTTGTTGAGGATGCTTTCTTCCTCCTTTAGGTGGAACTGAAGCAACCGTTCCCTCAACTAACTTTAAAAGCGCTTGTTGTACCCCTTCACCGGAAACATCTCTAGTGATAGAAGGATTTTCAGACTTTCTCGCAATTTTATCAATCTCATCAATATAGACAATTCCTCTTTGGGCCCTTTCGATATCGTAGTCACAAGCTTGTAGGAGATTAAGAATGATATTTTCTACATCTTCCCCAACATAACCTGCTTCCGTAAGTGATGTTGCATCTGCAATGGCAAAAGGTACGTTTAAATATTTTGCTAATGATTGGGCAATTAAAGTTTTACCTGAACCAGTAGGTCCAGCTAACAAAATATTTGATTTTTGAAGTTCAACTTCATCAGCTTTCTTATTAGGTTTATGGGAAATTCTCTTATAATGATTATGAACCGCC
>JBFKKF010000178.1:0-5039 GCA_041631355.1 Bacteriovoracaceae bacterium
AAAATCGTTGAGATCAACTATCTCTGCTTTATTCTCGCTCATATTCTTCTCCTTGAACCCTAAGCCCTTCTTCCGTGTAAAGGCATGGTGTGCTTTGACATCAAGCATATCTATTAAGAAAAACTTATGTCAAATAATCAAACGTGAATGTAAGTTTTTTTTATTTTTAATGAGAAATAAGCGTTAATTGATTGAAATTATGGAACTTTTTAACTTAATAACAAAAGAAAGCTTTTAAGTTTGGCCAATGCTTCATCATACTCAATTTGTGACTGGCTAAGTAAAGTGATTCCTCCTCCTGAGCCATACTTTACCTCATCCTGAACAAAATCAATTTCTGATGATCTGATATTTATAGAAGCTGTTTTAAGATTTTTAAATAAAAGTAAACTGGAGCCACAATAAAAGCCACGATTATATTTTTCAATCTCATTAATTAATCTGCAAACATTTTTTTTGGGAACCCCTGTAATGCTTCCTCCAGGAAAAAGGCCCTTAAAAATATCATAAACGGATAATTGTTTTTTTATTTCTGACTCCACAACAGAGAATTGATGAATGAGTCCTGGAACATTTAAAGGGTACTGCTTATAAAGTACCTTGGAACACTCCTCGGTGACATGGGTTAAGTCATTTCTCATTAGGTCTGTAATCATATCTAATTCTGCCAAGTCTTTTTCAGAACTTATTAGTTTTTTCCAGGCCTCTGCCCTACTCTCCTCAGCATTGACTTCAACTGTTCCCTTTATAGGCATCGTTAAAATTTTTAATTTTTTACCTTTTTGCTTTATTTGAAATAAACATTCAGGGGAGTTACTCAAATAAAGCTTTCCAAGTGAATCTATATAAGTTGCATGAGCATACGCGCCAACTTTTAAAGGATCACTCCACAATCTTGATATATATTCATCTGCTGTTAACTGCTCATTTGGTCTCAAGTAAAATGGCATTGTAAGATTGACTTGATAACAATCTCCATCAAGTAAATGCTTATACGTTCTTTGAAATTTGTTATGATATTCTTCAAAGCTTACCCACGCCAATGGGGAGAAACTTAAGTCCTCTTTGTCCGTAGCAATATCATAGATCGGTCTAATATCAGCTTTTTCATACTCAACATAAATTGCTAATGGCTTATTATCATCAATGAGCTCAAGAAGATCGACACAGCTATGGCCGTATTCATAAAAGAAATGAATAACGATAGGTTTTTCAAAGCTACGACCTAGGTTTAATCGACTTAAGTGCTGATCAAATTGCTCTAACCCCTGATTTATTCGTTTGCCGGATTTTAGGTCTAATTTAAAGTTTTTATATTGGAGAAATGCTCGCTTAGGTTGAGAACATACTAATTGTTTGTGTTCTTTATATAAGTAAAAAGATGTAAATAGACTTTTATCCATTTTGACTTGGATCAAACTGCAGTTCTGCAAATTTGGTTTGTGCCGCAATCCAAGCAAGTTTTACTGTTCCTGGCTCACCGGCCCTGTTTTTGGCGACAATTACTTCAGCAACGCCTTTTTCAGGAGTGTTTTCATCGTAATAATCTTCACGGTGGATAAGGATTACAACATCGGCATCCTGCTCAATTGACCCAGACTCTCTTAGATCTTGTAGCTGTGGTCTTCTATCTGTTCTAGAAGTAGCAGAACGGTTAAGCTGGGATAGAGCAATAATTGGACAGCCCAACTCCTTTGCTAGCTCCTTAATTCCCCTTGAGATCTCTGCTATTTCTTGCTCTCTGGACTGCTTACGAATATGGGGTTGCATAAGCTGGAGGTAATCAATAACAATCATGCCAAGTCCCTGCTCTGTTTTTACTTTTCTCGCTTGAGACTTTATATCCAGTAGATTGGTTGCACCACTGTCATTAATAAAAATTGGAAGTTTTGAAAGCTCCTGAACTGCAAAACCAAGATTTCTTAGATCTGAGTCAGTATAATCATTAGTTCTAATTTTTCTAGAGTCAATATTAGCTTCAGAGGATAGAATCCTTCCTGATAGTTCCGGTGCAAGCATCTCGTAAGAGTACACCATGACAGGTAGGTTCGAGTGCTTTACAGAGTTAACAGCAAGGTTTAAGGCGAGTGCTGTCTTCCCCATCCCTGGTCTTGCGGCTATGATCACCATTTGCCCAGGCTGCATCCCCAATAACCTCTTATCAAGACTATTGTACCCAGTACTTAGTCCTATAATCTCTCCGGCTTCTCGCTTTCCACTTTCAAGTCTTTTTAAATTTTCTTTTAACGACTCTTTTAGAGTGATTACGAAGTTAGTTCTTGATTGATTGGCCAAGGAAAAAAAACTACTTTCTACTTCATCAATAAATTCTTCCACATCACCAACAAAATTCATACCTTGCTCAGTGATTCTCATGGAGTTTCTAACGATTCCCCTCAAGACAGATTTATTTTTTACAATTTTGGCGTAGTAATAGATATTTGCCGAACTGGCGGTATCTTCTATGAGTTCTAGGACAGCCGTTTGTCCCCCCACAGCTTCAATCTTACCCATATCTGTCAGCTTGGCACAGATACTAACTAGATCAAAGGGTTTATTATCAATAGCAAGTTCCTTAATTCCTCTATAAATAATTCCATAACGTGGATGGTAGAAGTCATCTTCGACCAAAGCCAAATCAGTTATTTGATCAAAAGAGGCATTATCAATAAGTAAACAACCTATTAATGCTTTTTCGGCCAAAATATCATGTGGTAATTCTTTTTGTGAATTCATTTAACTCTCTATCGACTATCCCTATAAAATAAGCCCTTCCAAAAGGAAGGACTCATTGTATTCTAGAATTTAATTAAGCCTCAGTATCTTCAGCATCTGTAGTTGCTTCTGCATCTGCTTTAGCCTCTACTTTTTCTTCAGCTCTCGATGCTTTCTTCTTTGCTGCAGCCTCTTGTTTTTTCTTCATTTCGGCCGCTTGCTTAGGATCGATTTCAACATTAACCTTGAAAACTGCCTCAACTCCTTTAAAAAGTTTAGCAACAATATCATACTCTCCTAGAGTTTTAATTGGGTTTTCAATTGTAATTAATCTTTTTTCAACCATAGCACCTAGTTTTTCTAATTCCTTAGATAGCTCAGCGTTAGTAACAGTACCAAATAATCTTCCGTTACCACCAATTTTCTTAACTAAGTTAACTGTCACACCAGATACTTTCTTTGCAAGCTCTTCTGCAGCAGATCTTTCTTCCGCAACTTTTTTAGCAAGCATTTTTTGATAGTCTGCCATTTGCTTTGAATTTCCCTCATCTGCTAACTTCGCAAATTTGTTTGGGATTAAAAAGTTTCTAGCATACCCTTCAGAAACATTTACGATTTCGCCAATGTTCCCTAATGTTTTTACTTTTTCAGTTAATATAACTTTCATTATTTTCTCCTTAATTATTCTTTTTCATCAATTTTTTAAAATTAACAAACACATCAAGAAGGCCAACGGCTGCAATTGCCTGACCGGCCATCATAATCGTTGTCACAACTAATAATGTTCTAAAAAATCCGGTAATTTTAAATTTGTCTAAAAATGCGAGGTAGATCCCAAAGCCTTGAAAGAAGTAAAAAACCCCTAAAAGCGATACACTGCTTATTCCAATGATGCTAGCAGACTCAACTTCGAAGTATTCACCGTAGACAATGATGGCCAATGCAACAACCACAGGCACAATCATGTAGTCAGGCATTTTAAAGTTAATTAAGATGCTCTCTGAATAGTTGGTAAACCTCATTCTATTTACCAGACGATTACTTTTTAAGAGTAAGAACATATTTGCCCATAGTGAGACAAAAAGACTTACAAAAAAGATTCCAGGAACTGTTCTTAAAAACTGTGAAGCCATCAACTCTGGTTGCGACAACAATGCTGCTGCTTCAAGAGCACCTTCTTCACTGGATTGCTCAAAAAACTCTTTTTGCTTATCAAGTAAAGGCCTTACTTCCTCTAAAGTGGCAAGAACTAACTCCTTCACACTTTTATCTTCTTTAACTGTAGTGTAAAAAATCACAGTGGACAAAAGTAGAATCAATACTCCTCCAGTCCATACAATGCCCTTCATCGGATTCATGTCTTTTCTAATAACTTCGGCCAAACCTAGTCCTATCCCAAGTGAGATTAAAAAGTTTGACCATATTGTGAAGTTCGCAATACTTATTTGAGGACTCACAATAAAAGAAAACACAATTAACGAAATAAAAGCAAAGATGGCCGCCAGTTTCCTTCCAAGAAACAAGGAACTAAGCCCTACCGGAAGTGGTGCAAAGACAGACAAGAATACACTTCCATAAAGCAATACCGGAGCCAAGATATAAACAATTGACTTTGGTATTGTTAAAGAGTGATGAATGTCATTTGTATCCGATTGATTCACAAATCACCTTACTTTTTAAAGAACAAATTATCTTGCAACTCTGCTAGACATGTAACTGATTAGCCCCATACAACGTCCACGCTTAATCGCAGATGTCGCCATTCTTTGGTACTTAGGTCTCAATCCTGTAACACGAGCTGGTGAAATTTTACCAAACTCATTAACTAGCCATGCATAAGATGAAGGATCTTTCCAGTCTGGTTGAGTTTTCTTGGCAGAAAACCAACAAGACTTTCTTTTAGAAAACATTTTTCTTTCTTTTTCCGAATCAACTCCAGCTTCTTCTGTTGAGTGATTAGGATTCTTGTAAGCTTTGACTACTGCTTCTTGTTCCTCGTTCGTTCCAAGTCTAACAAAGATAAACTTTAAAACATCTTCCGAGATTTTAAATCTTCTTTCTAGCTCTGTGTTTACTTCAGTGTCAGCTTTATACATCACATAAATGTACTGACCTTTAGTAACACCTTTATTGGTCGGTTGAGCAAAAGACTTAGTTCCCCAATTGTCTTCTACTAAAACTTCACCATTAAAGTCTTTGATTGTGTCTTGAACAAGAGCTGCCATTTTCTTTGCAGCATCTTCAGTTGCTTCAGGACGAAGCACATACGCCGTTTCGTAAATCATACATATTCTCCTGGGTTTTATATTAAGCCCCCACCAATG
>JBFKKF010000179.1:0-5036 GCA_041631355.1 Bacteriovoracaceae bacterium
AAAATCTTTTTCATATTTTTTCCTTATTTAATGCTTGTTCCATATTGAAATAAGAATATTCTCTTTATTTCTAATATACTTTTCGCATACCGCTTTAACTTGCTCGAGAGTAATTGAGCGATAAATATCTAGTTCTTTTTGGTAGAACTGATAGTCTCCATAATAAACCTCTCTGGCCCCTAAAAACCTTGCTATTCCTTCATTTGTATCCAAACCACTTAGCATCGATACCAAGTATTGATTTTGTACTTTCTGCAGTGATCTCTTGGTGATCGCCTTATCACAAGATTTTCTGAGGCTTCGCTTTAAATTGCGTTCGAATTTCGCCAAACTTTTCTTCTCCAATAATTGTCCCTGAATAAAGAAAACACCACTATCTTGTAATGTATAATTCATTGCTGCAATTCCAGCTAACTGTGGCCTTCTACTGGTCACAAACTCCTTACTAAGATAAGAGCTATCCCCATCTCCTAACACCGAGGATAAAATATCTAAGGCATACGCATCTTTTTCCCCAAGTTTAAGAGCCTTGAAGGCCATGGTAAACATTGGAACAGGAGAGGTTCCCTTAAGCTTTATTCTTTTTTTGAAATCTTTTCTGAACTGATAACCTAACCTGCCTAGATGTTTCGTTTTGGTTTTCTCAAGCTCATCATTAGCAGAAATATCTCCAAACTTCTCAGAAATCGTTTTAAAAACCTCACTGTGCTCGATATCTCCTACGACTACAATAACCGCATTGTTAGGAGTGTAGAATGTTTTGAAATAATCAGTGACCTCATTCCTAGTCACTGTTTTAAGATCTTTAACCTCTCCAATAACAGAGCTACCATAAGGAGTTCCTTTGAAGACTTCTTTCATCATTTTTAGGTGAATCTTTCCTTTATCACTATTTTCATAACGCATTCTTCTTTCTTCTAGAACAACAAGTCTCTCTTTTTCAAATGAGTTTTTTTCAATTAAAAGATTTTGCATTCTATCTGCCTCTAGATCGGCAACGATTTGAAAATGCTCACTTGGCAAACTTTCATAGTACACGGTTAGATCATTAGTGGTGTAGGCATTATTTCTTCCACCATTTCCCTCAACAAGTTTATCAAATTCCCTGGCACCATACTTTTTTCCCCCTTTAAACATCATATGCTCAAGAAGGTGGCTTGAGCCTGTAATTCCAGGTCGTTCAAACTTGGATCCAACTCTGTAATAAGTATAATAAGAGAAAATCGGAAGCTTAGGGTTATAGACAGAGATTATTGTTAAACCGTTTCCCAACACCTTTTTTTCAACATCAAACTTAATCTGATCTTCTGGAGAACTTTCGTCTCCCTTCTTACTCATCATCGAGCAAGAAACAACTGATAACAAAATGGTTAAAACAATGAAATTGCTCTTATAGTGTCCGGTTAACATGAACTCCCCCTCAAATTATTTAAGATCATGCTAAATTATACATAATTCTAGTTATTTATATAGTCCTGATTGAAAATTCCGGGAAAAATACAACTCAACGCACAACCGTAAAAAATTTATGCGTAACCATTTAAAATATGTGTGATTATTTGGATTTTTGTGTATAAGATGCCTTAATTTACACATTTTTTTTAGCGAGGAATAAATGAAGATTGCAGTACCAAAAGAGATTAAAAACAATGAAAATAGAGTCGGCCTTGTTCCATCAGGAGTAAAGCAACTAGTTATGGATGGACAAGAAGTTTACGTTCAAAAGGATGCTGGTGTTGGTATTGGTATTACTGATGAAATGTACACGGAAGCTGGTGCAAAAATTCTGCCTACCCTTGAAGATTGCTTTGCTACAGGGGAGATGATCATTAAAGTAAAAGAGCCTCAACCAGTTGAGATTGCCTTATTAAAGCCTCATCATATTCTCTACACCTACCTTCACCTTGCTGCTGATAAAGAATTAACAGAAGGGCTAATGAAATCAGGTGCCACTTGTATTGCTTATGAGACAATTCAATATCCAGATAACTCACTTCCACTACTCGTTCCTATGTCAGAAGTTGCAGGAAGAATGGCGACTCAAGTAGGTGCCATGTGCTTACAAAAAGATAAAGGTGGAAAAGGAATTCTTCTTGGAGGTGTTCCAGGTGTTCGTCGCGCCAATGTTACCATCATTGGTTGTGGAATTGCGGGTACCAACGCTGCCAAAATGGCCATGGGACTTGGAGCTGATGTAACTTGTATTGACCTTAGTACCAAACGACTAGCAGAGATGGATGATCTTTTTGATAATAGAATCACTACCCTCTATTCAAACGCTCACAATATTGAAGAAGCTGTCTTAAAGTCTGACCTCGTGATTGGTGCCGTTTTAGTTGCAGGAGCAAAAGCTCCAAAACTTGTCACAAGACAGATGATTTCTCAAATGGATCCAGGATCTGTTGTTGTGGATATCGCTGTAGATCAAGGTGGATGTATTGAAACCTGTAAGCCTACAACCCATCAAAACCCAACATTTGTAGTTGATGGAGTTGTTCACTACTGTGTAGCTAATATGCCAGGAGCTGTTCCAAATACTTCAACCTATGCCCTAACTAACGTAACTCTAAAATACGCTAGGATGCTAGCTAGTAATGGAGTAGATAAGTCCATTGAAATGGATGAACCACTAAGAAAAGGGGTTAATATCTATAAAGGTGCACTTGTTTATAAGCAAGTTGCCCAAGACTTAGAGCTTCCTTACACTCCTCTAAGCCCGGAAAAATATCTCTAAATATATTAAATTTCGCCCCGTTATGGTAATATTTTATCATGACGGGGAATAAGGCCATCGACAATATTATCTTAGGCTTAAACGCAGCAGTTGTACTTGCAGCTACGGCCCTTGTTGTCTTCTCCCATACCATGCTAACTAAACCTAAGGCAGATCCAAACGCTGAGTTTGGAAATATGATTGAAGGGTCTTACCAAGAGTTTCAAAAACCCCCCGTTGTTATGGAGGAAATTATTGTTAACCTCTACTCCCGTGAAGCTCGACTTAGGTTTTTAAGTACCCAGATGAATATCGTGTTATTTGAAGAAAGAGATCGTCCTTATATAATGAACTCAAAGCCATTTATCAATGATATTTTAATTGATGTCTCAGGAAATATGCGTCCCAATGAACTTAACTCTGTGACCGGCCGACTTCTCTTAGAAGAAAGAATAAAATCGCGCTTTAATCATCTAAGTGGACGACCAATGATTAAAAAAATTCTTTTCACGAAATTTATTGTGCAATAGATCCCGGAATATATCCTAACTACGAATCGATAGTTTCGTAGTTTCCTTCATCATCCGCAAGATTTGCTAAATATTCATCTACTTGCGCCTTAGTAAGCTTACCTTCAGCAAGTAATCTATCCATAAGTCTAACGTCTAATGTTTTTTCTTTTAAAGCTTCAGCTAGTTTCATATATTTGATCCTTGGATTAAAAAATTTCAGAATTTGTATCACATTATGTCAAAAAATGTAAAGAGAAGGGATAAAGTTATAAGAAAAATGAGATCATTCAACTTACGTATTATCAAATACTTAAATGATCATAGAATTTCATATTGATTTCAATTTTTATCTGGTGCTATACTATAAATGTTTGATCAGGTGGAGATATGGCGGTAACCATACCTCCCAAAGTTTAGTCAATCAAATCAAGTACAACAACGATCAATTGCAGTACAAGACTAATCAACGTAAGCACCCTGATCAAATCTTCCATGATAAATCCTTTAGTTCAAAAGGCGCCCTTCAATGGGCGTCACGGAAGATTATTTGCTGATTGCAAGTTGAGAAAAGCTTTCAGAAAGTTAACAGTTTGAATTTATTGTTTATTGATGCGTAGAAGAAAGTCTTTCTTACCCTACACGGCTGAACAGAATGAAAAATTCACTGCAGATTTATAACAAGGTAAGCCTCCACTTTTATAAAAAAAGTGGTTAACCTATTAAAATCACCAGAGGGATCCGCGTACCTATTGCCTATTGCCAATATTTGGGTTTTTTAGGGTCTGGTTTATCAGATTCTTCCTCAGGTTTAACTAAGGTTAGTTTTGTTTTTCTTCTCTTTTTACTTTGCTCTTTAAATATTCCAGATAGGCTTATTCCTCTGGCATTTGCTGATTTTAACTTAAGATAAACAAAGGCGATTCCCATGGAAACAACATGCATCCATACCCCACTAGAGGCAGTAGAACTAAAGGCCATAAATAATTCAACTGCTGCCAATAATAAGGTGAAATACTTTGCCTTCATAGGAAAGATCAACATAAAAAGCATGGTCCTTTCACTATAAATTAAACCATAGGCCACCAAACAACCTAGGTTTAGTCCATTAAGACCAAAAAGCGGCATAATCATTAATGATTCATTGAAAAAAAGACTGAGTAGAATGAAGAGTAATCCTGGAGCTAAGGCAACAATTGCTAGAAATTTGAGATAAAATCTTTCTCCCCAATTAGACTCTAACTCACTTCCAATAAACCAAAGTATGAGTCCATTGAAAACGACGTTCATTAAATGAGCATCAATGAAGGGAAAAGTGATTAATTGAAAAATTAATCCAGATTTTATGCCATTAAGTGATAAACCCAAAACTCCAATAAGGTTTATGCCAGCAGTTGCAGACAAGATTGAATTTAAAAGAAATAAACCCACGTAGGCAATTAAGATATATTTATTAATTCTTGTTAGTGGTGGAATATACATTTGCCCTTGCACTTATGACTCCATTTTTTGTGATATCTCGACTAAGACACCATTCATACTTTTTGGATGAATAAAGTTAACCAAACAATTATGCGCACCTTGAAAAGGTTTTTCATAAATAAGCTTAATACCTTTAGCCTCTAACTCTTCTTGCTTTTTCACTACGTCTTTAACCTGAAAGCATAAATGATGAAGCCCCTGTCCTTTTCTAGCAATGTATTTCGCAATAGTACTATCTTCTGATGTGGGGTACAAAAGCTCGATATTGGCGTTTTTATCAACTGGAGCAAAAGCGGTTAAAACTTTTTGAGATTTAACCTCTTCACGTTCTT
>JBFKKF010000180.1:0-5023 GCA_041631355.1 Bacteriovoracaceae bacterium
CAAGCACCCGCTTAGCAAATTTTTCATATTTAGGATGAATCGCAATATTAAAGATCTGTTTTAAAGAAATTCTAAAATTCTTATTATATTTTCCAAAAGGTCTAAATTGAGTTCTTACACAATAAGCAAACACCACCCAACTTAAGTAAAGAAAAAATCTAAAGTCATGCAGTATCGTCCATTTTATATACAATGATAAAGGCCTTACTTTATCAATATAGGGCCGTAATAGCTTTAGCTTGGGCAGCAAATAGATACAAAAAAGTGATGCCCAAGGCAGATTAATAATTGGAATTTTATTAGGTCCCTCAATAAATTCCTTACTTCTAGGAACAGTATTTATCGGTTCAAAGCGATGGCCGTGTTCAATAAGTACCCCATGATAGTAGAATTGATAAGTAAACTCGACCTCAGCTCCAAGGCAATCACAAAGTTTTTTCTGGGCCTTTTTAAAGGCCATACCAACATCATGATTTCCGATAACGTAAGTTAGCTTTTTATTTGGTCTTGATAAAAATCTTCTCAGTGCCTGAAAAAAAAGAGGGTGACCATCAATAATTTCCTCAACCATCTTGACGACATTCTGCTCAGATAATAAATGAGTGAAAACTCCATTGACATCCATCTGGATGATATTAAAAATATCTCCATTTAAAACGACATTTACATCAGAGAAATAATTTGTGCCCGTGGAGTAGTGATCAAGAAACTCAGCAAACTTCTCATCCTCATCAAAGTCTTCAAGAATATTTATATGCCCATTAGGAAGGAACTTTCCCTTTCCTAAGTGAAAATCACTTAGTGCCAGTATTAACATTTGCAACCTCTTTCACGTGAAATACTTTCCCTCGTCCAGAACGTTTCGACATATACATCATTTCATCTGCAAACTTTATAATATCGACAGCAGACTTAGCATCTGTTGGATACTCAGCGATACCGATCGAAACTGATAATTTATAAATATCACCATTTTCAATCGCGAAATCATTGGCCTTAATCTTTTTTAAAACCCGCGAGGCAATATCGTGGACTAATGAAATGTTTACTCTTGGCATAATCACCACAAATTCATCACCACCATATCGATAGATATGATCAGACTCCCTTAGGATAGACCTTAAAACTTTTCCAATATCTATCAAGAGTTTAGAGCCAACAATATGTCCATAACTATCATTAACATCTTTAAAATGATCTACATCGATAAACATTAAACTAAAGGTTCCATGCTCTTTTTCATGTTCAATTACCGCTGCCTCCAAATCTTGCGCCAGTTTTCTTTGGTTATACAAACCAGTAACCTCATCAGTTATCGATAATACTTTTAATTTCTCTTCCTTGCGTTTATTTAAGCGATAAATCAACACATTCTCCAAGTACTTATAAAAAAGATCATTCAAGCACTTACTCTTGGCCTCATCGGAAACATCCACAAGTAGCCACACACGTGACTCATCGAGCATTACAGGTGTTACTAGCCAGTTTGTTTTACTATCACTTACTCGATACTCTGTACCGATATAGAGTCGAGGCGTTTGCAATTTTGCAATCTCTTCATATATCACACTTGGTATTTTCTCTCCAATCAGAAAAGACTCATCCCCAATCTGCTCGATAATGGCAATCTTGCGAACTGCGCTAAAATTTTTAAAATAATTAGATAATTTATAAAACAGATCTTCATTTGTTTTAATTTTCACTGGAGTTGAAAAAAGGCTAAGAACTTCCGATAGGGGAAATCCAGCTCCCCTGGCTCCAGATCTCTCTAACAAAGAAATCTTAACTAAAGAGTTTTCAAGACCAAACTCTTTAAGCTTTTCTTCGAAAACATAATTAATCTGGTAACGATAAGCCAACATCAGCATGTCAAAGTCTTTATGCTTGAGAATAATATTGATGGGAATAGCTTTAAAGTATCGTACAATTTCCTCGAATACGCCAAGACTAACAGACTCGTCCACGTATATGAAAAGGCTGGCAATATCTTTAATTGTTAAATCTAGTAAATCATTAATTTGATGAGTTTCTAAAACTTGATATTCGCCATGCTTTTTCACTCTTTCATTTAATAGTTTTAAGTCGTTATGTCCCAACCTGTATGTCACTATTGTCTTCAAATTATACATCCAAATTATCTTTAAGTAATTTTCTCCGCAACTCTAAGGCATCCTCATCTTCCCACTGACTAATTGCACTTCTTAAAGTTTTAATCACATTACTCATTTTATCTTCTAGTTCTGAAGCACTAACTTCAGCCTCACTTTTCTTAGCACTCGCGGCTTCGATATCAAATTCTAAGGTATCAATTCTTCTTTTTAACTCCAAGATCTTCATATCTCTATTTTTTATTTGAATTTCAGCATCAGACCTAAGCATCTCAAGCTTTTCTTCAAGTTCTCGTTCTCGATGTCTGATTTTGTTCATATCCACTTTCTTATCTACTGAGAGTTTTTGATACCTCTCTTTTAATTCTGAGTTTTGTTGCTCAAGAATATTTTTCTTATCAGACAGAACATCTACTCTTATTTTTAAGTCTTCAAGTTGGTTATTATACCTTTTTTTAATGACCTCTAACTCTACTTTTTTCTCGTCTAACTGAGCCTGGAGTCCTAAAAAATCCTTATGTTCGGAATTTTCTTTTTGCTCAAAGTCTTGTAATTTCTCCATTAAGATCTCTCGATCTTGTCTCAAGCTTTTTATCGTTTCTCCAAGTCTAAAAAGCTCTTCGTCATAATGTTTTTTGTAATCTAAGCTGTCACTCTCTGCAGTTGAAGGTTCAGTTGCTACAGTTGAAATATCTTGCTCTACAGCAGTAGCTGGCCTATCTTCAGGTTCATTATTAAAAACACCCTCTTTTCCACCAGAGAAATCAAGTTCACCATCGTCTTCATCAGCTAACGAGCTCACTTCATTATCACCTAAAGCATTATTTATACCCTGAGCTTCTTCTCCACTTCCAAATTCAATATTCTGCTCCGAGTTTGCAAATGGATCTTCTGATAAGTCTACATTGTCACTCTCTTCTAGGTGCTCTTCACCTGTTGCAGGTTGACTAAAATCTATGTCTTTTTCTGAGCTAGCGACTTCAGTAAGGCTCAACTCACTATCATCCACTTCTGACCCATCACTGAGGCCAAGTTGTGCCTCATCGTAAACAAAGCTTGAATCCGTTAGGTTAACCCCTTCTTCTGCATCTGGCTGGTTGAAGTTCAATGAAAGTTCATCATTATTAGCATCAGGTATTTGTGCTCCTGATTGGTCAGAGATATCTAAATCTAGATCTCCATCATCAACCCCAAAATCAATTTCATTAGAACTGACACTCTCTGATTCACTCGACTCCGTATCATCACTTAGATCAAGTTCCCCAAGGTCCTCATTAACACTAATTTCTAAACTAGAAACCTCATCCTCACCAGATAGATTCAATTCTTCATTATCACCAGCAAGTTCCAAAGAACCATCATCATCCCCAAGTGACAGGTCAACTTCGTTACCCTCCCCAGTTAGATCTAGTCCCAAGTCTTGCTCTTCACCATCTAGGGATAAACCCAACTCCTCAGCTTCCTCTGAAAGTTCAAGTGTTTCATTTTTCTCTTCTGACATACTTGTACCTGCTTCCTGGTTATCATCTTGATGATTGCCAAAACTAAGTTCGTTTTCGACCTCATCAGTGAGTGATAGCTCATCTTCTTCCACTTGCGCTTCAAGGTCGAGCCCCGCCTCCATATCTTCAAAGTAATCTTTACTAACGCTATCCCCAGAATTCTCTCCCTGGACACTTGCTAACTCCAACTTAGCACTAATATCTTCTTTCTCTAAATCAACCATCATCGACGGGGAAGATTGATCTATAATCTGAATCTCCTTATCTATATTTGTATCCTCGGGAGTTTCTTCACTCCCCGTTAAGTCATCCAGATCAAAAGCGAGATCATCATCAAGATTTAACTCATCATCAGTTGAGAGCTCAAACTCACCATGCTCCTCCACTGTTGTTACCTCCGGAGATGCTTCCGTTGCGGAACTCATACTCGCTTTGGTCTCATAGTTTAAATAATCCGCAATATAAATTCCTCCAAATAATGAATCAAGTTTATCACTGCACTCCTTGGCCCTCGCAGATACTTCTTTTGAGCTAAAGACATTTTCAACTAGTTTTCTTGATGCATCGGTTAAATTTCGCTTCGCACTTTCTCCCTCAAGAGTCTGTGGAGTGCTACCTGCATCATTTTGAGAGTTAAATTCATCTAAATCACTGAAGTCAAAATACTCTTCAAGCATTAAGCGACAAACATCTGACTCAAGAGGTGTGGTAAAGTAAAGGTCTGCCCCGGCCTTGCTCTTTTGGTGCTTACTTAACTTTTTAACATCTAAACTATTACATAGGACAAAAATAGGGATCTGATCATCAATCTTTCGAATTTTTTTTATAAGTTTATCTACGGACTTTAAGTCTGAGTCTAAATCGAGACAAACTGCCTCAATATCCTCTATCTCTTCCAGTATATGCTCCCCGTCTTCAAATATATCCACGGGGATAAACTCACCAATAATTCTTAGTAACTCACTGAAATCATGACTCTCTGCCGAGATAGCTGCTATACTCACTATTTTACTCCATTCTATAACTTTAATAATAACAAATAGATATGATGAAAAATAGCTAGGTAAAAGGTGTCAATATGGACATCATTTCTATTGATTTAAAGTAGGTAAATGATTAAAATATATAGGTGCAGTTGTGTATTAAGCTGAATAGAATTCGAGGAACCTGAGATGAATAATCAATTAATTGTCGTTTTACTAATCTTTTGTGCAATGATTAGCTCCGCTTTCGCTGAAGACTTTCTCCCGTCAAATATTTTTCAACTAGATAAGAGATTCACTCATCACGTAATCGTAGTTGAGAAGTCTACTCACTCACTTTATCTCTATCAATATGACCAAGGAGAATTTCCAAAGCTCATCAAAAAATATCAAATTGCTACAGGTAAAAAAACTGGAAACAAATACTCCC
>JBFKKF010000181.1:0-4976 GCA_041631355.1 Bacteriovoracaceae bacterium
CCTCCAATGGGAATAATTATCCCATTCGCAAAATCAATATGATTTTTTAATTCAAATGATTTACTTACCAAGAAAGAGTCATCTCCAATTTGATTCCACTTTGTAGAACTTCCTATTTCAAAAGGTTGGATTCTATTTCCAGCAATATAATATTCTTCAATGCCATCGTTAAAATATCCAAAATCATACCATGCACTCTCAAATTGTTGAGCACAAATTGATTCATTAACTCCATCGTTGTCAATATCTCTTGAATGAATTGAAAACGGAGCTGCAGGATTAGGAGATGTTAAACTCGAGTGTGAGCAATCTGAGCTTGAATCTGTAATGATTAAACCATTAGGCGCAAATAAACTAGAGTCTGTGTCTGGACTAGCTGTGTTTAAACTTGAACACGAAGAAAAACTTGAACCATCAGAAGAATAAGCACCACAACCAATGTTTGTAGACTGCACATTAGTTCCATCGAAAAGTGTTCCGACAGAAATAGTACTTTCTGATATTGGAATGGGAGATGTTGCTGAAAACTTACCAACAATACTTCCACAAAACTTACTTGAACAATCGCTTACGGTCGGTACTTGTACTAAAGCCTCAATTTTCGAAATAGAAACCGCGCCTCTGCTACTTGAGGGAACTGCATATCCAAGGGCTCCACCATTCATACTATGACTAGCGTAGTCACTTAAATCAATATTTGATTTAATATAAACTTCATTGAGAGAACTATAATATGAGTCTCCAATTCCTCCTCCTAGTCTTTTCTCACCTGAAAGTGCTACATTAGCGATAGATCTAGACACCTCCACATTATATGCAACACCAACCAAGCCCCCTTTCGCAACATTCGTTCCAGTATTAACAGTAGGGTCGAAATCATATAACTGTCCTTGAGCTAAAGAATTTGAAATTCTTCCTGGCTGTGAAACATCAGTGCCAACCTGAAAATTATAAGCGCCCACAATACCACCATGACTATTACCATTCACTGCTAGGTCCACAAATGAACTTACATTATCAACTTGCAGGCCACCACTACCATTTCCATAGTATGCTCCAACAACACCTCCAATCCCATCAATACTAATATTAGAGGACGGTTGTACTTTTAGTACTGCAGTAACATCTGAAGTATATACAGGCTCACTTGTAGCAGTATCATTTAACTTACCAATAACTCCACCTATAGTATGATTCTCAGGAGAATTTCCTGTAGGTTTTGAATCAAACTCCATGTCTGTGAAAATCTCACGAATATTTGTCCACCCTGAGTTTCCATGTTGAAGGTAGCCAATTGCTCCCCCAATATAATGAGATCCTCTGAGTTTTACTTTTGAAATATTTTTGCCTCTAAATTCCACCCCTGATGCATAACCAACTAAACCACCAACTTTTGCATGTCCGGTAATGGATACCTGTGAAGATATTGGTGCTAATCCTTGGTCACCATAAATCTCACCAACAGAATTAAATTCAAAAGCAACAGAGCCATCAGAGCCACTATACTCTGCTCTTCCAACTAATCCACCAACCATGTGCTCTACTCCATCTCCTTGATAATTAACAATTGCAAGAGATTGGATATTTCTTAGGTTGGTATAACTCATACTAGAACTACTATCAATTCTTCCAGCGAGTGCGCCTGTGGCACACTCATCACTAGCAGCAGTATTACATACAGAACTATCATTTATTGTAATTGAGTTACTTCCATCAAAGGTGATATTTGAAATCTCAAGATCGGTCATATTATTGTTTTCAATCTTCTTGGCCAAAATACCGTAAGAGCCGTTCGCTACCTCAGTCTCTACGACATGAAAATTTTGAAATTTCAATTCACGAATTTCATTGCGATCAATATTGGATGAAGTAGAGATTATATCAAACAACGGCTTATTACCGTTTCTAATAACGTAGCCCGTTCCCTCTAGGCTACCAGAAAACGTACCACTGATATAAGAATTTGCTCCTCCGGGAGATACTCCTTGAAAATCAATATCAGCACCTAACTCAAATGAATCCTCTTCATAACTTGCTTGAGTCATATTTTTCATCTGTGCGGCGGTACAAATCAAATGATGTGGAGGTCTATAGTCAGGATCACTTACTGTTCCCTGTGCCACCCCACTTAACGCGAAGGGAGTTGCAGTCAACTGCGGCCCAATACAAGCATCAACATGTAAGAATACATCAACTGATGTATTTGGAGTTACTACAGAAACCCCTTCGAAATTTGCAGCGTATTGAGGTAAGCCTCTATCGAACTTATAAACTTTAGATAAAGTTGAACAGCTTGCATCTTTAAATGTGGTAACAATGTACGGAACATTTAATACCGGACTACCATAAGGAAGTCTCGGAGAAGTTCCAGCTACCGGAGCACCTAGGGAAACACAGGCACTAGAGAGTCCAGGAAGAATTGTTCCATCAGGAGCTCTTTCGATAATTGCAATTTTAAATGATTGATCTCCACCCGGTAGTACATCACCATCACAAGAGTCGCCGGGTTGTGGTCTTTCTCCTTGTTCCAAGTATCTTTTAAGATTTAAACAAGAATTAAATCTCATAGGAGCAAAATTTGTAACAGCTCCATTCGCATCTAATTCCATCGATCCAGGAACCGAAAGGTTTCCACATCTAGTTTTGTTTGCCACCATTCCGAATTCAAACTCTCCACCAACTAAATCAACTCTTCTATGGTCACAAAATGCTTGCCCAGAATAAACTTCTCCATTTGCCCATCCAATTACTGCAAACTGCCAAGGTCCATTTACTAATTCAATTTCTAAAACGTCACCTTCTGGAACTCTTTTAATAAATTTATTTTTTTCATCTAATTTTCCAAACAAATAGAGCCCACCTGGAAAATTCGCACTTCCCGTAATAGCACCCATTGAGATTTTTACTTTTGATGTTGGCGCAGTTGGCGAACACCCAGTAAAAGCTAAGAGTAAACTAGAAATAATTAGCATCAAAATTTTTGTTTTCATAAGTCACTTCCCAGATTACTTATCGGTTTAAACCGAAGTAAATTTTAACTAGCTCTATTTTCTCACATCCCTTGGTGTCCTTTGGCCAAATCCCACGTAAATTACTGTTATTAAAGGAGAAATTCTAAAATCTAAACGTTTGTTAAGTAAATTATATTTATTTACGATCACATGAAGTGAGTATAAAAATTGGCAGCGCAAATTCTAACTTCAGTAAAATCATCAGTTTATTCAATAAGTGAAGGAAAAACACTAAGCTTGCTCCGCAATATATTTTTGTAATTTTAGATATTTAGAAAAAAGACTTGAACGAAAAAATTGTAATGGGACTCAGTAGATATTTTCCATAACGACCCTCAACGATGAGGGCCTTTTACCCAAAAGGAATGTTATGGAAGACATCATTAGGGTACTTGCCTTTATTGGAGCAATAATACAGCTATTTATAGCGTACTATTATCTTTTAAAGTAAGTCGTAAGGGGATGTGTTCCTCAGCACATCCCACCCTTTTGATGACTCATCAAATAAATTCTAGCATCAAATAATAACTAAATGAAAGTGAATTTTTTAGATTGCTAATACCCTCTTGGCATTTTACATTAGCCCCATGATTGATCTAAGTGGACTCAACCCCGAACAACGACATGCTGCAGAAACAGTTAAAGGACCGGTATTAATCCTCGCCGGTGCGGGTTCGGGTAAAACCAGAACTCTCACCTATCGTATAGGGCATATGATCTCAAATCTGCTTATTAACCCTAAGGAAATCCTGGCGGTAAGCTTCACCAACACAGCGGCCATGGAGATGCATGAGCGAGTTTCAAAGCTTCTAGGGCCTAGAAGAAAAAGAGGGATTACTCTGTCTACCTTTCACTCCCTAGGTATTAGAATTCTAAGGGAAGATATTCATCATATAGGCTACAACAAAGACTTTACCATCTACGATCAGGCGGATCAGATGTCCATCATTCGAGAAGCCCTTAAAACGATTAAACTTGGTAAGGAGGCGTTTGATAAAAAAACCATCGCAAGTAAAATTGGTTTGTTAAAAAACAATGGCATCACCGCAGAGGAATTTAAAGACACTGAGTTTTACGATCCCGAAAACCCCTATGATGAAGCTACAGAATATGTTTATCATTACTATCAAGACAAGCTTCATTTTTATAATGCAGTTGATTTTGATGACATTCTTTTTCTAGTAGTAAAACTTTTTAGAGAACAACCTGATATCGCAAGAAAATACTCTGAAAGATATAAATACATTATGATCGATGAGTATCAAGATACAAACGGATTACAATTTGAAATGGTTCGTGGTTTAACTAGTGCCCACTCGAATATTTGCGTAGTTGGAGATGATGATCAATCGATCTATGCCTTTCGAGGTGCTGATATCACTAATATTCTAAATTTTGAGAAACTTTATGCAAACACGACGGTCATCAAATTAGAACAAAACTATCGTTCTACTGAAAAGATTCTAAACCTTGCCAACTCAGTGATTAAAGAAAATAAAAAACGTAAAGATAAAACCATGCGTACGGACCAAACTGAAGGGCCGACTCCTCACCTATGGTCAGCGGCCAATGGGGATCATGAAGCACAAATCGTTATTGATGAAATTATAAAAATTCAACAGCAAGGTAATTTTTTAGGAGAGGTTGCTATCCTTTATCGAAGTAACACTCAGGTTCCACCAATAGAGGATCAACTAAGACTTGCTCAAATTCCTTATACCATTATTGGCGGGCAGAAATTTTACGAGAAAAAAGAAATCAAAGATCTTATCGCTTACCTCTCTGTTATCTTTAACAACAAAGATGAACTAAGCTTACGTCGAATTTTAAATATTCCTCAAAGAGGTGTTGGGACAAAAACTCTGCAAAAATTTTTAGGGATTTCTAAAGAGACCGGAATGTCTTTATTTGAAACCATTGAAGTCGAGTCCCTAAAAGAGGACAGCAAAAAGGCAAAAGAGCTTC
>JBFKKF010000182.1:0-4964 GCA_041631355.1 Bacteriovoracaceae bacterium
ATTAATTTATAATAACTTACTTAACTTTTATAATGGGAATTAACAATAGTGATCAAAAAAATTTTTATCTATCTGAAATTTCAGTATAAACTAATCACGGTTTTAGTACTATTCATTCTAGCTCCCTACTACCTTCAAATAGAGTACTTACCTGAGATTCCCCACACAGAAATCATCTTTCTCGTTATACTGATTCTAATTAAAATTTCATTTTATCCCTACAAAAAGCGTGATGAATATTTAGAAAAATATGCTTTAAAAGAGCTTAATAAAGAACTCACTTCGTCTCCTTCTCAAAAGAAGATGTTTAAAAGAGTAAATTTCTATCAATCCTGCCAAGATTTCACCCTTGGCCTAATCGCATTTATTATCATTATGTCTGGTTTGCTAATGGGTCGATTTTAAAGGCTCTCACGAATTTTCATAAGAATCATATGATATTTATAGGCCTGAGGTTTATTGCTACCTAGATGATGATCTGGCACAAGACGCAACCCTTTGGTACGAAGAAGCAATTTTTTCAAGCTAGGATTTTGCAAAATTTTTGCGTATATGGCCCTATAAATTAATTGATAATGAAATAACGAGCCCTCTCCCATATCTTTATAGTGAAAATATCTAGACTGATAACTCATAAAATCCCCAAGACCATACTGCATATTAATTGCATTAGCATGGTCACCTGCTTTTTTACAATCAAAACCATACATTGAGATAATCTCATGCCGTTTAAAATCATAGGCGGAAATATTGTTTCTAGGGTCTCTATGATCAGATGGGTCTGGATATTTCATCATCTGCCATAAAGACTCAACAGAGGCATATAAAACTCCATCTAATCTAAATGGTGTATGAGAAAGATTGCTAAAAGCACCTAATTCATTTCGCTTAGAAAGAATGAGCTCCCCAGCTTTTGCTTCTTGGGGAAGGATTTCCCATGATCCATACCGATCGCTTTCGGGAATCTCTTGCCACCAATGGGCCGGGTAGTTGGCCAAAAGATTAGTCGTAATACTGAGACAGATTATCGTAATTAAAGATTTCACTATCTTAATCGTAATTCCACATAAACCGGAAGGTGATCAGAGTATCCTTGACCTGTTTCAGGATTAAATCTATAAGGAATATTTTTATAAGTAGTTACATCCCCAGTTTCACGATCAACCCAAGTTGAATCACGCAACATAAAATCTCTTTTAATAATCTCAAATGTAGCTAGATCAATGGATATTCTCTTAGCTCTCAAGGAGTTTTTAAGAATAAATATTTTATCTAGGGACTCCCAGTTTCCTCTAAAGCAATGAGTTCCTTTAGCGGAAACTTTATATTGTCTTCTCGCTAAGGATTCAACATCATAAAAATAAGGTAAGATATGTTTTTTTATTCCATTAAGTTCGTCATCATCAGAAGTATTAAAATCACCCATGGCCAATACTAGATCTGCTCTTGATCGCTTGGCCGCATTTTTAAGTGTTTTGGCCACAATGATGCGCGTTTCATCTGGGTTTGCCTGACTAGGCCAATGGTTGCCAAAAACAGCAACTTTATATTTACCAACTTTAATATTAACTTCCAGTATTCCTCTCGTTGTTCTTGTAGAATAGGGCCTTAAATTAATCTCATGGTATTTTGAGCTTAAAATAGGATATTTTGCTATAACTCCAATATCAATACCACGAGAATCAGGACCCTCTATTAAGCTTATGTATTTATACCCAAGTCCCTTCAGACCATTTTTAACTAAATATCTCAGAGCATGAATATTTTCAACCTCTTCAAACACAATAACGTCTGCACCTCTACCACCTGGAACATTGGTAATAACCTTAGCAAGATTTTGAATTTTTTGCTCCAAAACAACTTCAGACCAATCTAATTGGAAACAATTTCTTTGGTAATATCTATTGGAGACGTTGGAGCAATAGGCCTGGACTTCTTTTGAACTATTTTTAAAATCTAGGGGTAAATAGGTCCAATCATTCTTACCGAGATCGTGTTCTGTATCAAATAAATTTTCTAAATTATAAGTCATAACCGAAAGGGTTACGCTTTTTTTTGAACTAGCAAATGCAAATTGAGTAATAAAAATTAAGACAAATAAAAGCGTATTTTTCATGCTGACATTCCTTCGTTGACGAAATAATTCTTGCAACAAAGAAACAATAAAGCAAAAATTTTTTAAGCAAAAATTATACTATTATTTAGTTTTCCTTATGTGAATTCATAAAAACAACCAGATAACGCATGACTATATGGCCAGTGGTACTTCTACCTGTGTTTCGCTGATACGACGCAAGTAGTTACTTATCGATTCATAGGGCATGATAAATCCATAATTATACATAATATCCTGAAGCTCATTTACCAACACCTTATTCTCAGCGCTAAGTCCAATTTTTTGTTCATAGGCCCAGGCCGGCGCCACAATAGCAAAGACTTGTCCTCGGTATTTTTTCTCAGAAGAAGTGATAACTCTATCACCTGATGTTCCCTCCCATACTCGGGCATAAAAGCTTAGATGTGATCTAGGTATATTTGCTTTTTGCAAAGAAATAGATGTATTGAAATTCGAATATATTGGGCCCAATTTTTTTGCAAGTAGTTTGATATCTTTAACGTGATCTGTTTTTATGCTTGAGCGGGAAAGTTTAATAGCTTTTACACCAGAAGGAATTTCTAAGGATTTTAATGCCTGGCCTGCATATTTGCCATCAGCAATAATTAAATCCGGAGTATGCTTTGAAAGTAATAGCTTAAAAATACTTTTACGATAATTATTTGTTTGGGTTAAAACTGCATTCCACTCGTCTTGAGAAGCCTGCTCCATAGCAAAGGGGACGGTTCTAATGACTAAATAATCGTCACCAATTCCTAGATCATTAAATAATCCTTGTAATAATTGGCCACGATTACCCGTAAGGGCCTTACTTGTAAGAATACTGTCATAACCAGAAGGATCAGCGAGGATAATAATTTTTGGATGAGAAACATCTCCTCTATAGTGTCCAAAGTCTGCAACGTCCGGATGTGATTTTACATTATAAGCGAAAATACCATCGGTATCGAAGTCCATCTTTCGAATTTCACTTTTTTCGGTAGCTAAGCAATGCTCTTTTACTGGCTTCGTAACCATATAGAGGGTTAGCTTTTTAGTTATATTCCCCTCATTATCAATACATTTTATCTCTGATTTAGGAGTAAAAATAGTTTTTAAATCTAGATTTTTTTTCATCACTTTCGCAAGCTCAATTCCAGGGCCGCTATCATAGGTATACCTAGAATCTAGCGCCGATGGTCTGGCCAAAAATAGCTGAGCTTCATTAATTCCAATTGCAGGAAGAGCATGAGTCATCTCCTTTATGGCACTCATGCTAAACTTAGCACGATCTCTGGTACCAATGATAACGACATTAGCATTTCTTGACATACGTTTTGCACTAGAGCGTGAAACCATTCTATTAGCAGGCGTTCCAAAATCATAATACTCAGTGCCTATATCTGTTCTACCGTATTTATATTTTTCCCCACGCTCATATAAATTCACAAAACCAGGATCTGCTTTAATTGCCCATCCATTCTCTTTATATTTATCAAGAATTTTTACATCTCTCATAACTCGACGAGACGCTGCCACAAGTCCCTCTCCGTAGGAATCTGCTTCCATTACAGTACGACTTAGACTACTTGGGTGAGGAAGTGTGATGACAAGAATATCATTTTCAATCACAGTGCCATCACTTAGTGGTAATCCTTTTAATGATCTGGTCTTTACCCCGTTTACACTCATGGTATCTAAATCATATCCCCCCAACTGGGCCATATCGATAAGACCACTGCCTTTTTTACCACCGTTATTAAAAAGCATCTTTTTCACCGCATCTGATAAATTGGTCTCTAGCAGTGCTTTAAGTTTATTTTGAACTCCTCTGGAAGTGTAGTCAGGTTTTTCCCCGAGTAAAGAGGCGTATAAATCTCTACCCTCTTTAGTATATAGGCTTGGAAATGTGTTATTTCCACCGGCATACTCTTCCTTAGTCATTGGAATCTGGATAGAGTCTATTAATCCCTCCATTCGAGCGTAAACTTTGGCCCCTTTGGATTTGGCAAAACTAGAAATTGCATCCCGAGCAGCACCACCAAATAAAACAATTAATTTCATGCTCTGTCGGTTATTTCTTATAATCCAATCTATTAAATTATTTCTCCACTTCACAATGGGACTTTGTAAGTGATTAGACATAAGCCATAATTTATTATCAACAAAGTTTGAAAACCTTAGAGACTCACCCGTGGCACTTCTAAAGATATAAGGAGTATCATAAATTCCATACTGTCCCTTGATGGTGAATGCGTAGGCATTAATAAATGCAGCACTTTCTGAAACTCCAAAATATTTTGCGAAGTCTTGGGCACGGCCACCAAATCCTGCAGTTGCAGGCCTTCCGGCAGCTTCCGCAATATGGGTACCATCTTGACCCATAAATAATATTTTTACACTATTGGCCGCTGTCCTCATTCTCCAAGGTATAGGTCCAAATGCTGGTCTGAATTTCTGTTTTCTGCCGATCAGATCGTTGGAGAGAGCAGGCATGTTTGGAATATCCGCAACTATATCTACTAATTCTTTGCCCATAGGATTTGTTATGTCTGGTCCTGGATCATAGCTCCAATTAGGTAGTTGTGCCTTTGCTGTACTCGCGATCAGGGCCAGAATTAGAACCAAAAATAGTTTTTGACGGTACATAAGCCTTCTCTCTTGTTATTTTGCTATGCATTCTATCTTTGGTAGTTGAAAGGTAAATGCTTTTGGTTGAGTTTGAAAAAATTACTCAGTGCAATGGCAAATATTCATATAATTGCAGTGATTTAAAATGATTTATGTTATGTTTTAACGATATGACAAGCATTACGGTAGAAAGATTCAAAAACGAAGAATTGATAAATGTTCTTACTCATTTTCCTGG
>JBFKKF010000183.1:0-4962 GCA_041631355.1 Bacteriovoracaceae bacterium
TCTGTCTCTAGTTATAAAAATGAAGAAAGCCGAAACAAGGATGGACTTAGTGATATTTACTTTAAGATAAACTACCGTCCCACCAAATTTAAAGAAAATGGCATAGTTGATATTCGCTTAAATGCCAGAGCATTCTCAGACCAAGATCCCTTTTTCAAGCAAAGATTTGGAAGTGATGGAAATTATCAGTTTAGGGCCTATTTCGGTAGACCAATCTGGGGAAAGTTCTATCTAAATAGATTTACCAACTATATAAGATACAAAAAATATCTTCCAAATAGGTTTGCTGGAAACAAATCCCGTGATTACGAACTCCGGGCCAGACTTACTCCTACTTATGCCTACGCTAAGGGAGGAGACTTAGGCTTATCATTAACTTATAATCATATTTTTAAACTTGGTGATGGAACCGATGAGGAAAATATTAGAACTTCTCTTTCTGTGCGATATCAATACGAGAAGTACGCCATTATACTAAGTGCTAATCATGATACTTTAGATAATCGAAGTGGTGTAATGAAACCAGTAGAAAACGCAAACCAAAATCTTGGATATGGAATCAACTTAGCAGCTTTTCTTTAATTAGGACGATAGACGCATCGAAATCCAATCCGCTCTGAAGTCGTCGCCTTAGATGATGCAAAAGATAGAGTAAAGACACCAGAGTAAATTCCGGAATAATAATCCCCTCCCCGTAAAGCGGCTCCACCATTTCCGCCTTCAATTTGTCCCAAACCATAATCTGAATTATAAGAGCTAGAAGTTATCGAAGCCGGATTTAAATAGATATAATTAACTTCATCCACTTTTGATTCACAAAACTCATCACTAAACTCTAACCAACCACTTTGACAGAAATTAGGTCCAAATAAATCGCTATCATCTCCCTGGTACCAATCAACCCATTCTGCAACACTACCAGCGAAATCATAAATGAACTCCCCGTTAGATAGTTCATGTACTGAGCGATAATCTCTAATGAGACCATTTTCAATGCCCGAATTATCGTATCCACAATTATCAGTTAGGCCATTATTACCTCGAAATAAACAACCTGTGCCAACAACTCCACTTGACCAATTGTTATTTTGAGCTTCTATATCTGTTGCAAGAGTCATCCACTCGGCGTTAGAAATAAGGTCATATCCATCCCCGAGAGACAGACACTCTGCCTTCGCCATTTCAATATTTAAATTTCTCCACGGATATCCTGCATAAGTGCTTCCTGGCTTATAAGTTGTCGTTCCCCAGTTCTTTGTACTACAGGCAGACTCATTGCACCCATCAAGATCAACTTCCTCTACAAGGTTATCGTTATCGGAATCACTCCAGGCCCTTGCTTCATACTTCATAACGCAAAAATCTGCAGTACTAAACTTAGATATATTTCCAGGGGCCTCGATAAAACCGTCGGGACAAGTACTTAGATTATAGCTAACAGAAACAGAAGAGCAGTCTGAACTTTCTCCATTAATATTTGTTCGCTTAGAATAAAATGAATAGCTTCCATTTGAGATTTCACTAGCGGTTATGTAATTTAAACTAGAACTCCCAACAGTAGTAGAGCCTACTTCTGTCACACAAGCATCACTGTACAAAGTAATGATATCCCCACGATTTCCACCATAGATCACAAAGCTGGGAGTGGTATCCACATCATTTTTGAAATTTCCGCTTAATGCCATATAGGTAATGGCACTTGGAACAGAGTCTGTTGTGACAGTCACTACTTCGTTATTGGTATCGAGTAGCCCAAACTCATCTTTTGCATGCACTTTGAATGAATACTCCTTACCACTTTCAAGCTCTGTAAGTGAAGTACCACTTTCTGTAGCAAAGACTCTTTTTACAACTAAGCTCGAGTCCCCATCGATCTGATAAACAAGATACTCCTTAACATCCTCAATTGGATTCCAGGCCAAAGTAACAATAGTATCATCTACATAAGTGATTCCACTAATTCCCTTAAAGTCTAATTTAGAGTCATAACCTTCATCATTAGCTTCAGCACTAAGATTAGCTCCCGTATCCTTCTGGGGCAGCTTTTGAGTTTCACACCCAACCGTGATTACCAATAGGGTGAAAAATATAACTCGGGCAAAATAAACAAACATCTACGACTCCATCGCTTCATTATAATATCGGTGTGTTTCCCCCTCAACTAAAGTAATCAGGTACGCGGATCCCTATCGTAAAATTAGGCATTTAGAGTAAAAAATAGGATTTTCGAGCATTCTATATCTCCATAGATCATCAAATACTTCAAAGAAGACCATAACGCAGAAATAAAGATTAAATTTTGTAGAGAAAGTTCATTTGTTGGGCAAAATTAGTAAAATCTAGCACCCAATTAATTGAAATCACGAAAGGGATCCGCGTACCTTTTCTTTTTGCAGTAAAAATCCTAAAGTACTGCTAGAGAGAGTCGAGGGAGATCATTTTGAAGATAATTATGTCATTGGCATTGTATATTGCTGTCATGCCATTTAGTTATGGGGCCGTTTATCAATTTGAAGAATTTGCGCGATCACTTCAGGAAGATATCTTCCTGCAAGCTGAGCGGATTTTAAAGGTAGCAGAAGACGTCAAAGTCTCTAAGCCTGGCATTTTTGATCGCATGGGTACGGGAGCTGCCTACTATAAACCATTTACTAATACTATTGTCCTTCACGAAGATAATCTTATCCGGACAAGGAATGGAAGACTTAGAATAAAAAACACTAAAGAGATGAATGGTAATGGGAATGTAAATTACTTTTCGACTAGAGCGGAAACTATTTTTCATGAGATCTCACACGGTGAACTAGACGTTTTAATCGAAAATGATAATACCTCTGAGCTAAATTATTTATTGTTTCGAACAATTGGTTCATGGTTTAAAAAGAATTTTCGACGGATCAATTCTAAAACTGCTGCCCACGAGTTCTATGGCTATACAGCAGGAAACCTGGTCGCCACCCTCTACCTAGAGCGTGAATCTATTTTACTAAGATACGGAATACGTCCAAAAGATCTAAGTTGTTTCTCAAAAAAAGCTTTGGTAAAAATAGCCAAAAGAGAAAACTTAAAAGAAGAGTTTTACTTCAAAGCTAGCGCTATAAAAAATTACTACACTGCGATTACCCCAGATTATATCTTTATTCGTGGCAAAGAGTTCAAAATCAAGGATAGAGGTTTCAAGGATGCTTGGAAAAAATCAATCTTTAATCATTTACAAAACGAGTATCAAATTCCTGGTAACACAGATGAGTTTGTTAGGTATATGAATAACTCTAAGTATATACAGGCCTTAAGAACTTGCTATCAAAGTATAATTTCTGAGATTTAGCTTATTTTTTCGTCGGATACTTTGAGTACTTGGCAATTAACTCTATTTCAAAAACAACTGATTCTCCCCCTTGAACTCTAGGAGGAGCACCATTATCACCAAAAGCTAACTCAGGTGGAGATAAAAGTAGTACTTTTCCTCCGACACCAATCGTTTGCAAGGCTTCCTGCCAAGCTGAAATAACTGCGTTCACTGGAAATATTGGAAGATTTTGATCTGAGGTTTTATCAAAGATACTTCCATCGAGCTTCTTTCCTACAAATCGAAGCTGAACAAATTTATCTTTAGGGCCTATCCTTTCATCACTTCCCTCAGCTATAATTTTAAGAAATAACCCCGACTCTTGTTTTTCTAATTCATTCTCATCTACAAATTTATCAAATTGCTCTTTTTCGTTAGCTTGTCTTTCTTTTGCATTTTCGACTCTGTTTGCATTAAGGATTTGCTCTGATATTTTTAAACCTGCCTCAATATCAACACCTTTTTGGGTCTTACCTGCCAATCCATCTTCTAAGCCTTGAATGAAAACTTTCATATCATCTTTGGATGGATTTAAGTTCTTCATTTTGTAAGCGTACCTATGCCCTAACGAATACATTGCTGTGGCCTTATCTCCCTTTACGACAACTTCACTTTTCTTGTCACAAGAAATTATTAAAAAAGTCATTAAAAACACTAACAAGTAATTCATAGTTAATCCTTTATTTTAAAAATAAAAATACATACCCATTTTTATTTTATTGGTATTTACTGTCGTTTCGACATCATCAACTGATTGGATGTAGCTTAACCGATCATAAAAGTATTCGATAAAAAATGACTTTGTTTTTGAAAATTTATAATCTACATTTCCAAATGCTGAAATATAAGTTGCAGACTTCAAGTCACCAAGAATTGTATCTTTGGCCTCTCCAGTCATCCTCGGAGCATATGTCAGACCTAAATGTAAGTTCATTTTTTCATATATAGGTAATTCAACCTTGGCCCCACCGTAAAAACCTTGGACACTTATGTCTCCAACAAAGGGGCTATCCACAAGGCTCAAGGGTAAAAAGTAATTGATATAACCTGCATACAGATCTAGTGATGATACAAATAATTCGCCTTCTAGTAACGTTGATTTCCCAAGTCCAATGAGATAAGTATTATCCGAAAGACTACCGGCGCTACTTGTACGATTATTGCGCTCAAACTCCAGTTGAAACAAAGTACTATAAGGTAAGAATAACTCCATACCTACGGCAAACGAAGTTATAGACTGAGTACTTTTTTTATCTTTTATATCACTATTCAAACTTTGAAAGTTTCCACCAACCTTAACCCTACCCTGCTTTCTATTTTTCTTTAAATTGTGTACAGCAAAGATTGGTTTCATGTTTTTTAGAACTCCGTTACCAACTAATTTAACCCAATCCCCTTTTTTAACAAAATTCTTGGTCTCAAAACTTTTTTCATCAAAAATTTTACCAAGGGAGTGAAACTCTCTCGTCTTATAAACAATTCCTGCGGTAACTTTTTTCATCTCCCATTGAGCCGTATGCCCTAGTCCCATCCGACTAACTTTCATTCGATAAGGACGATAGATTTCAAATGCCTGATTATTAGATTTAATTGCGTTTTCACCTAGATCAAAA
>JBFKKF010000184.1:0-4948 GCA_041631355.1 Bacteriovoracaceae bacterium
TCGCTTACATAATAAACTTTATCAATCTACTGATAATAAAAAAATCACCGCAGCCTGGAAAAGAAGTTATGAAAGTATAGCAACTAACACAAAACCCTGCTTACTTGGTATCACTTCGGATACAGGGGGAGGAATCCAACGAGGGGCCAACTGGGGGCCATTATTTATCAGGGAAGCCCTGGATCATAACCAGTTTTTTGACCTTGGAGACGTTAGAACAATTCCTCACTTACTACACGATAAATATTTAAATCCTCAAACAATATCCTCATGTCAGGAAGCCTTATATCAAGAACAAACAGATCTGCCCGTAAGTGCTTTAAGTATAAGTGAATATTTCTATACTAACTTTCTCAAGCAGTATCCTGAGCAAAAGATTATAGCGTTGGGAGGTGACCACTCTGTGAGCTATCCAGTGGTAAAGTCTTGGATTAGACAGAAAAGAAGTGAGGGAAAAAGAGTTGCTATTATTCACTTTGACGCCCACACCGATTTGATGGATAAAAGGCTTGGGATTGATATTTGCTTTGCCTCTTGGGCCTATCATATGCTTGACGAACTCACCTCACCTCAAGACCTTATCCAATTTGGAATTAGATCAAGTGGAAACGATAGAAGTTTCTGGGAAAAACAATGTGGAGTTCAACAATATTGGGCAAAAGATATTATAAATAATAAAGATCAGACACTCAATAAAACTCTTGATTACTTAAGTGAGCAAAAAATAGATGAAATTTATATCAGTTTCGATATAGATGCTCTAGATTCAAAATATGCTAGTGCCACGGGAACTCCAGAGTTTGAAGGTCTAAATCCTGAAGTTTGCTGCCAGTATATTGAAGCCATCGGAGAGCAGTTTAAAGTAAGTGGAGCAGATTTAGTAGAAGTCGCTCCATTTGTAAAAAGCACTCATTTTCAACTAGATTGCCCTGAACCTGAAACAACCCTTAATAGCTCTCGAGTTATCATAGAAGCTTTTACTAAGGTGATGAATAAATGGCCATAGTTTTTCCTCCTGTAGATAGTGCATCCCCTGAGGGATTATTAGCAATAGGTGGAAATTTAGAGCCACTAACACTTATCAATGCCTACAAACAAGGAGTCTTTCCTTGGCCAATATCTGAAAACTCTCCCCTGACCTGGTTTTGTCCTGACCCTAGAGGAATTCTCTATACTGATAAATTTAGCGTAAATAAATCCATGAGAAAATTCATTAAATCTACTGATTTAGAAATTCGCTACAATACAGAGTTTGAAAGTGTTATTCGTAACTGCCAAAATGTACCAAGACAGCATGAGGAGGGTACCTGGATCACAGATGATATTATTGCGGCTTACACAAATTTATTTGATCTTGAAAAAGCATATTGTGTAAGTGTGTACCAGAAAAACAAATTAGTAGGTGGGCTCTATGGCGTTTGTATCAATGGTTACCTTTCCGGTGAATCCATGTTTTATAAACGTGATAATGCATCTAAGCTGGCGTTGTGTGGACTGATAAATGCTCTCAGGAATGCCGATATCCCGTGGCTCGACACGCAAATGGTGACGCCAGTCATTAGCTCAATGGGAGGCGAACTCATAAGTAGAGATCAATTCTTACAACAACTACCTAAACAAATAAACTTAGATAAAACCAGGGATGATATATTTACTTCGAATCTAGACTTACAAGATCTACTTTCTCAGCAACATAATTAGCATTTAAACTAAGTGCATCGACCAAACAAACATCCATACACTCTCCACATTTCACACAGCTTTTAACATCTAGATAAATATGTAAAGGCGCTTCTCCAGTAGTTAAAGACTCGGGAAAATTCACCATATTAGCTTTTTTAATTTCAATCGCATGAGTTGGACATACATCAACACATAAATTACAACTTACACATTTCGTATTATTTTTTTCATCCAAAACAAACTGTGGGTACTTGAGCTCAAATAGTTGTTTTATATTTTTGCAATCTCTAGATAAAACCAAGATTGTTCTTTTTTCCAGAATATCGACAAAAGCCGTTCTAAGAAACCGTATTATATTAATTAAAAGTGGGAAACGTTCTTTGTTCAATATATTAACAATCACAACACTACCTTTCAGCCTCTTTCATAGAAATATTCATGGCCATCCAAATCGGATACACCTCTGATATCTCTTTATCAACAACACTATTTTCAAAAATTTTCTTTTTTATACCTGCAGGATTGATCAATTGAAATCTTTGATTCTGTGACTTAACTCTATCGAGAAACATAAAGTACAGCCCCTTTGGCCCTTCCAGTCCTTTTTGAATTTGCAAATCATCGAAGTTATATGTATTGATTACTGTATCCCTATAGACTGATTCGACAATCTCAGTGTCATTTGCCTTTAATTGCCTATAAGAAGCTATATCATCTGAACAAAACTTTCCTACACGGAGGTTATCAAATATTTGGACTATTATTTTTAAAGATTGAAAGATTTCTTCAATACGAACAAGTAAAATATCAAATGCTGTGCCCTTGGTTCCAATTGGTACATCAAATTCTACTTCTTCGTAAAAATAAAATGGCCGTGTTTTTCTAAAATCAAGATTTAACCCACTACCTCTTGCTAATGGGCCCGTCACCCCCCACTCTCGGGCATCTCCCTTAGATATAACCTTATAATCTAGCATATATCTAATATTGGCTTTTAAAATGAGATTTTTATAAAGTCCAAGCAAGGAGACTTCAATCCATCGTATTTCTTCTAATACCTTTGAAAGCCATACTTGTGAAAAATCCTTATTTACACCACCTGGTCGTACAATACCTACTCCAAACTCATTACCACAATAACTTAAAAGTATTGCTTGGAACTTACGTTGATAAATCAACATTTGTGAGTAAAAACTTTGAACCTCTATCTCTTCGGCCAGGCTTAAGAGAAATTGTATATGGTTGTTTATTCGATTCAACTCTAAAAGAATCATCCTAATTCCTTTAGCTCGATCTGGGATATCTATGCCCATAAAATCTTCTATTCCTGCAGATAGTAATTGAGAGTACTGAATAGAGCTTGTAGGAAAATAACTGTCAAGCAAGGTGAAGGCTTCTTTGAGTCCAATTTTCTCAAGTGCTTTTTCAATACCGAGATGAAATAGTCCTGGTCGAACTAAACATTGTTCTACTCTATGTTGATTTACATCTAGTAAAATCTGCTCTTGATTTTTTAGAACATTTCGATGCGGACAAATTTCGTAGTCAAAATTTGACAACACTTTATTGGGAAGTAATTTAGCTTCGCCATACTTAGACATGGGAAAACTCGATCCCTCTCCAAAATACTGTCTGTTATATTTTTTATTAAACGTTATACCATAGAGATCAAAAATCTCTTCCTCAAATACCACTGCATTTTTCCAGAGATGAGAAACACTCGGGACCTCTGCCTCCCTGTCAAATAAGAAACTTATTGAAATAAATTCGTAATCTTCACTCTCGTACAAAACATAGGTTAACATTGACTCATCATTTTCACGAAAAACAATTGAGGTTAGTAATGTAAATGGAAAGTAGTGAGTGATATCTGAACAAACTTGAAAAAAGTTATTCATAGTACAACTGTAATTATTTTTATGACCACAGTCTTTATTTAGTAATGTAATATCTTCCAAATTATATGTCATAATCCCCTGACCTAACTTGCTCTACAACTTCAAGAATTCCCTCCATATCGAATGGAAAGTTCACATAAGTATAATCTATTTTTATATGCTCATGAATGTCATCAACCACCCCATACAAAATATTTGAGAACTTCCCACCAAAACTCCCCGGTGCATAGATAACGTAGCTATCATTATTTAGATTAGAAATTTTCGATTTTAACCGCTCCAAGGTATTAATATTTAAAACTCCCAAGATAAGTACCACCATCGTGGCGGAGTCATCAGTATCCTGGCATGAGTTAAACCTTTCATGAACTTTATTGTATTCCATCTTTTGAGAGAAATTATCGCAAACGTCATTTCCCCATATGGTTAATTCTACAAAACTAAAATCAGCACTTAATTCAAGTCTTTTAGTAATGTCAGTCATTATTTTACTAAAAATTCTCACTTAGTAATACTCTCCTCTGCCCATACTAATTCCAAATGATCTATTTTTCCATTTGATATTGGAAGGAAAAGTTTCCATTTTTCTCTCATAAAACTCAGAGCCCTTCTCACATTTTTTTTCTTTATTTCTAGTTTTCACCCAAGAATAAAGTTTTTCGTGAGATCCAAATGCCTTGCGATCATAATCAATAAAGCGGTAACTAAGATTATTTTTTGATCTTAGCTTATTTAAAAACTCTGGTGCTTGTTCAAAGGCCATATCTACTCTTTTAGCATCACACCGCCTGAAGGATTGTGAAGCCTGTATATAGCGCTTACCAGAAAATAGAACAGGATTTTCAACCCATAACTCTTGCCTACAGCTAAAAACATAGCCAAGGTCGTGTAAATAATTAATCGCATTTAAGTGAGCAAATAACCAAACTCGATCCGGATTATTTAACATACTCGCTGGGTAGATGTACTTACTACAGGTTTGAAGCTTGTCGTGATACTTTCTAAAGGACTTAATAAATCTTCGATAGAACAAATCATTCCTGTCCGCTCTATTTTTTCTTAAGTAAGAGTAGCGTTGCTTTACTGTCTTTAACTTCCTAATTTCTTTTTCAAAACGAGATGGAACTCCCAGGTAGTTCCACAAGTATTCGTAAAGTTGATGGCAAGAATTTCTAACGGCCAATAACTTCCTATTAGAAAAGATAGTCGATTTATTAGAAATATATTTTAGAGCTTTTTGAGTAGAAACTTCTGTTTCTACACGATATGCCGGGAACTGATTATTTACAATACGATTTCTCCCCCGACCATTTTCTAAGAAAGCTTTAACTTGTTTCCATTCAATAATTTTTTTCAAATCGGCTAAA
>JBFKKF010000185.1:0-4947 GCA_041631355.1 Bacteriovoracaceae bacterium
AGTATGTATAGCGGTTACGCTGGTTTCAACCAGTGTTTTTGCGGGAAAAATCACTAAGGATATGAGCTGGGACGAGCTTAGGGATTCAGGTAAAATCAGTATCCTAAACGAGAAAATCTCTTTCGGAGATGCACTTGGACACAAAATGAGTATCTTTGGTGTTTGTAAAACTGCAGATGGAAACTTTCAATCTATTAATCCCAAAAAGATCTGTGACGAGGTAACTGTTCATGGCCGTTCAGGTTTAATTTGTGCAAGTTCGGATTATAGAATAGTAAAGTTTGATAATAGATTCGTAGACTATACTTGTTCAGCTCCAAGATGTGATCGAAGAAGAAGAGTCATTACTAAATTATCTAATCCAGTAATGCTTACTGTTTACTCTAAGGGGGAAGGAAGACAAGGTCCTTTTCACGAACTGCTTTTTAGAAAAGCGTACACTATTCCAAACTGTTACTAAGTCTTAAAATTATAATTTGATATAAAGCCTTCCTTTTAAACGGGAAGGCTTTTTTATTTTTAAATGAGTATTAATCCAGACACTTGATTGGGCCAACTAACTCAGCATAGGCATCAAGAGAGAGTCCTCCCTCAAGGGATTTATCAAGACCACCAATGGCGTAATTACCGGCAACCGCAGGACTCAACTTCTCATCTACGATCCAACTTGATGCAATAGGTTCAGCTTCCTTAGCATTTTCCCAGTCAACATGGAATTGAGAACACAAGAACTTTCCAAACTGCTTACTTATAACAGGTCTTGAGACTATTTTTTTAACGAGCTCATAATTTCTCTGAAAATCTTTAATATCGTAATCTCTAACTGTTTCGAAGTCAGCTTCAGCAGCTATTTTATGGGCGATAGGATCATAAACTTCGTAATGGTCTCCCTCATATTTAAAAACACCATAGAACTTTTTATACCCAAGTAAGCGCCCTCCCATAATTGCTTGAAAAGAATCAAGGTATAGTTTTGGAAAATACCAATAAATAATAGAACCACCCTTCTTCTTCACCGCATTTACAGTGATGATTACTTCTTTATATCTAGGCATTGGAATTTTAAAGTCTTTAAAAAGCCACGCAAGATTATTGTCGTTAAAATATAAAGAAATTGAATGAACTCCCTCCGGAAGAAATGGGTCTTGAGCAGGCTCTAATCCCTTGGGAAGCATTTGTCGCACTTGTTCTTTGCTAACATAAACATTAACAATTTTTGCAATAAAGTCTCCACCTAATTTCATCTGAATAAACTCTTCTGGTGATTTGTGTGTAGATGCATAAGAACTCGCACTAAGTAATAGTAATAACGCTAGGCATTGTTTCATATTTCCCTCTCTTGATAGAACGTTAATATCACCCAACAATTAGAGTCGTCAAGGGATGGCAGATGAATGTGTTTTCTTCTCAATATACCCTTCTTTGTCAGGTATTTCGTAATTACTAGGGTAGTAAGCAAAAGCTTCAATCACCTGTATTTGTTGAATAATAGCAATGAAAAATTATTCTTTGTAACTTATCACTACTTTGATTCGTACTTTGAGTATCTGAAATTTAAAAGCCACCAAAGGAGGCCATTGTGAAACTATTAAGTATATTACCTTTACTCTTTGTATTTTTAGCATCAAATACCAAGGCTGCTGACCATATTGACGGCTTAGCAGTATTAAATGACCCATCAACTGATATTACAGATGTTTATGCATGGTTAAATGATTCTGAAAAAATTAACTTAGTCTTAAATGTACTTCCCTTAGCGAATTCAAACTCTAAGTTCTCTGACAGTGCTTATTATGTCTTCCATGTTTCTAGCATGGCCGGTTACGGACAAACGGCAACGACTAAAAGAATCATTTGTGATTTTGATTCAGCTCAAAAAATCTCTTGCAGTGTAGATGGAAAAGTAAAAATTAGTAACGAGGATGCTTCTCTTGAGTCTGGTGTCTTATCATCAGATAACGATGTTAAAGTATTTGCTGGATTAAGGGATGATTCGTTCTTTTTTGATCTTGCAAATTTTAATAAGGCCAGAGAGTTTGTTCGTGATAATGCCGGTGGATTAACTTTTGATGGAGCTGGTTGTCCAGACTTATCTGCCGGATCTACCAGAGCAGATATTGTTGGAACGCTAACTGGAACATCTACTGCTTTGGGTGGAAATGGCTCACCAGTAGACTTCTTTGCTGGGTTGAACGTGCTTTCAATAATTGTACAAGTTGATAAAGACTTAATTGGAAGTGGTCCAGTTTACAGTGTTGAAGCAACAACAAATAAAAAATAATAAGGGGGAGTTATGAATACTACAAAATTATTAATTTTAACGACTTTATCGATATCTTTATTCTCATGTGGACAACAAAGAGATAGCAAAAATAAAGGCATACAACTTGGAAATCAAATTGATCGTATGGGAAGACCTGCTGTTAATACAGCTCTTAACAATACCTTTACTTCCGATTCTACCAGGGGGGCCGCTGAAGATACTTACAACACAACGTCCAGTAGTAGTGGGAGTGACTTTATCAGCGTGATGGCAGCACATTTTGCAATTTATGATTCATTAGTTAATGAAGACTCGGATGGGGACTTAGGTTGTGGAGACAATGCTGTATCTAATAGGGCGTCTGCAACTCCAGGAGATGGCCTTGCCACCGGGGATAGTCGATACAACTTTTTAGCAACCGTATTTTCAGATGATAAGCTTTATATCAATGCCTCAACTTCCGGTGGAAGTAATGCAGGTGAGTGTGGACAGTACCTTGCTGCAGAATTAACCGTTATTGGAGTTACTGGACTTGAAAATGATTGTGGTGGAAGGACTCCAAACTATGATGTCATTGAAACGACATATTCCGCTGTTGCTGCCGGAGCAACGACAGGTGTTGATGATGGTATCTCTGCTGATGCGAGAACCCACTCAGATACAGTATTTCCATTTTTAGCAGCACCAAACTAGAAAGAGGTAATGATGAGATTTGTAAAATTAGTGATAATCAGTGCTTTTTTGAGCAGTTGCTATAATACAGAGGAAGTGGCCATAAAGACCACTTCTTCTGAAATTGCAATTGGTAACCTAAACTCTCAAATTGATTCATTAGAAAAATTGATGAACTCAAAGTCATCAACAATTCATAAAAACAAATATACAGACCTATTATTAACTAAAATGCAATTTTTCAATAACTTTGATGATTTGCAAAAGGTTAAAAACTTGGTGGATATAACATCAAAAAATGTTGAACAAATCCAAGTAAATATGAAGTACTTTGTTTTTATTCACGATTACAACTTAGCAAGTAGAGAGCTCGCCAAAATTGATAGAAAAAAATACCCAAGGATATACACCGAAGCAGAAAGAAAAATATCTCTAGGACGGGGTGTAGCGAAGCTTAAAGATTTTAGTCAAAAAAGTTTTACTAACTCAATTCGCTTAGCAAATAAACTTGCAAACGAAGGTAAGTTTAAATTGGCGGAAGAGAAATTATTAGAAACTTTATACAATGTTGAAAGTACTTCACCATTTCCTGTAAGTTATCTTTATTTTAATCTTGGGTTGCTTTTTGGGGAGAAGAATCAAAATCTGGTAAAGGCCAAAATGTATTACAAGAAGGCGATTGAATTAATACCTGAGTATAGCTCGGCTACAGTTCATTTAACTGAGATCTACATCTCTGAGGGGCAGTTCGAAAAATCTCTTAAGATGCTAAAAGCACTTGAAAAAAATCGAGATCCAGAGGTATTCAGTACTCTGTCGGAGATTTATCTTGAGCTTGGAAAGAATGAACTTAGTCTTCAATATAAAAACTTGGCCCATAATCGCTACCAGGAATTATTGAAGCTGTATCCATATGCATTCTATGATCATGCATCAGAATTCTACATGTCCATTGGAAATAACAAAGTGTTGGCACAAAATTTCGCACTAAAAAACTTATCAAATCGTAAGGGGCAAAGGGCCTACGCATTAGCATTGAGCGCATCTGCGCAATTAAATACTCGTAAAGATTTATGTCGGTTAGTAAAAGAAATCCCGAAGGAAACCGTAACCTTTGTTGAATTTGAAGATGATTACTTAAACTATAAGAAGACTTGTGAGATTTAAGGTTATTTTGAATTTAGCTTCTGAAATTTAGAACTTTAAAAATTAGAAATAAAAAAAGCCTTCTTTTGCGAGAAGGCTTTTTTTAAATGGGGTGGATGTCGCCAGCCCCGTAAGTCCTTATTATTATTAAAAACCACATTGAAGGAAGAAAAAAACTAGTTTATTAAATCATACAGAAATTTTCCTATTTCTTTACCCCAAATGCCGTTAATTACTCCTGCTAAAATAATTAAAATAAAGAATACTGGAAGCATTCTCTTTCTTTTTATTGCTTCTTTCTTAAAACGCATCACTATTTCACTGTTAGAATTAGAATCTCCAAATTCTTCAAACTTCTTAACAAGGGCTGAAAAGCACATATTATTAAGTTTCTTTACATCGATCTGTAGAAATTCTTCTAGTTCTTCTTTAGATTTAATTTGTTCAATTTTCTTAAGACTTTTTAACTGAAATATTTAAGCCTCTATTTAGTGTTTAATATTTTGTTTTTTTAGAGCTTCAATTTTTGATTCTTCTCGGTTCATAGTGCGAGCGAGAAAGCTCAATGCTAGAAAACTACTCGAAATAATTAAGTATTCTATAATTTGTATAAAATTAAATATTTCAGCTTTTGAAATTACAAAAATTAAAATCATGAAAAACCAGAGACTTGTAAGTCTCATGTATATAATAGATGGGGTATTTGTTCTTCGGAGAATAAATATATATGCTAGTAAAGCATGAAATACATAAAAAGGAAGGGCTCCTAGTTCAAGTTGTAGGTTAGAATTTATAGGTATATGGTCAGAAACTATATTGTAAGTCCTGAACGAAATTCCGACTAGGTTGCGAAGAATGAAAATAAT
>JBFKKF010000186.1:0-4926 GCA_041631355.1 Bacteriovoracaceae bacterium
GGCTTAAGTGATGAGGGTGTCTTTAATTTTGAAGGTGGGTGTTACGCTAAAACCTATCAACTCTCCCAAGAAAATGAGCCTGAAATTTGGGACGCCACTAACAGATTCGGTGCTATGATAGAAAATGTCACTTATGATAAAAAATCTGGAACTGTAGACTTTAATGATAAAACTTTAACTGAGAATGGACGCTCTGCTTATCCTTTAAGCTTTATTGATGAGCTAGAGAAATCTTCTCAAGGTAGAGTTCCTAGTCATATATTCTTTTTAACTGCTGATGCTTTTGGAGTCCTTCCTCCCGTTAGTAAACTAAGCAAAGAGCAGGCCATGTTCTACTTTGTCCTAGGCTATACTGCCAAGTTAGCTGGAACAGAGATCGGCATCACAGAACCAAAAGCTACTTTTTCTCCATGTTTTGGAGCTCCTTTCATGCTAAGACACCCAAGCGTTTATGCTAAGCTTCTTGGGGAGTACCTAGATAAACACAATATAAAGGTATGGCTTGTAAATACCGGATGGACTGGAGGTTCATACGGAGAGGGAGAAAGATTTCCGTTAAAAATTACGAGAAAGATTATTCGTGCTATTCAGGCAAATACCTTAAACGATGTTCAAACAGAACAAGATCCAATCTTTGGTTTAAGTATTCCTGTTGGAGTTAACGACGTAGAGACTAATATGCTACACCCACAAAAAACCTGGAAAGATGAATCTCAATACGCTCCAAAGGCCAAAGAATTGGCGGCTTCATTTCACACGCAAATGAAAACATTTGGAAGCTTCTACCAGGATAATATTAAGGGAGCTCCTACTTACAACGCTTAATGAAATATTTAAAACTATACGGGGCCCAAATTTTTGGGCCTTTTTTATTTTTTATTTTACTGTGTTCAGACTTTGGACTTTCATCAGACCAACAAAACTTTGTGGCCATTTTTTCACTTGTCGTTTTTTATTGGCTCTTTAGCAGTTACCCCCTTTGGGTGTCTGGCATGCTCGGTGTTTGTTTAAGTATTGCTTTAAAAATAGCAACTCCCGCAGCTGCATTTGAAAGTTTTGCTCATCCAATAATATTTTTATTTTTAGGAGGCTTTCTTCTGGCCAAGGCTTTTAATAATGTAGGCCTAGATCAAAGAATCTCGTTGTATCTGCTCACACGTAAATTCATCAAAGGATCTTTCTTACGTTTTCTAATTGTGATTATGGGGTTAACCTCCATATTCTCAATGTGGATCTCAAATACCGCGACAACGGCCATGATGTTACCTCTAGTATTAGGAACTTTAAAAAGCTTAAATATTCAAAGTAAAAAAACAATCTCTCTCACCCTTCTCGCTATGGCCTATGCCTCTAGTATTGGAGGGATTGCAACTCCTATTGGTTCAACTCCAAATGCCATCGCGCTAGGAATGCTAGATCAGCTCGCAGGAGTTCAGATTAATTTTTTTGAATGGATGTATACAGGGCTACCAATTGCGTTTTTATTTTTAGTATTTTTGTTTTTAATCATCAAATATCAAATTAGAAACGAAGAGATTTCAATGGATACGAAATACTTGGAAGAGGAGTTCCATCGTCTACCAACTTTTTCATATTACGAACTCTACACCTGTTTAGTTTTTTGTATTACGGTATTTCTTTGGACACTACCAAGTTTTGCCAAGCTTTTTAATTTCAACCTAGGGCTAAACCTTAACTCTGGGATGGTTTCGGTATTCATGGCTTCTACTTTATTTCTACTGCCATTCAAAGATGGAAAAAAGGTTCTCGACCCACATGATGTCAAGCATATCGATTGGTCTTCATTATTATTGTTTGGAACGGGATTATCTCTTGGAGGTATGCTTTTTAATCTTAACTTAGCAGAGATGTTAAGTAATATTCTTATTGTGAGTATTCAGGACTTCAACTTTTTTATTATTATTTTAATTATATTTTCATTTGTTATATTCAGTACCGAGCTAACCTCAAATACTGCAACAGCAAATATTCTCATTCCGATTATCATTTCCCTGGCGGTGAGCTTAAAAATGTCCCCAATAATTTTAACTATGGGGGTTGCTATCTCTTGCTCACTCGCATTTATGTTACCAGTGGCCACTCCTCCAAATGCTATTGTTTACGGAAGCGAAGAAGTGCCCAAGCTTGACATGATCAAGCAAGGAATCATACTAAATATCAGTTTTGCAATTTTGTTAAGTCTTGTCTTTTGGTTAAAAAGCTAGCTTAAATTTTCACCACTAGTTGATCTAGAGAATATCTAACTTTCTTTATATGCTGATACTTATCCTCTACATGTCTGTATCCAATAGGACAAACGACAACAGAACGAAGTCCTTTTTCCCTAAGTCCAAGTATTTCATCATATTCTTTAGGCTTAAAGCCTTCCATGGGACAAGTGTCAATTTTAAACTCAGCACAAACGGTTAATAAATTACCAAGAGCAATATAGATTTGGTTCTTTGCCCAAGCAAAAATATCTTCTGGAGACTTATTCAAAACCTTCATCATCATATTTTGATAGCCTTCAAGATCTGAAACTTCTTGATTCCTTGTTTTTGCAATATCTTCAACATAGTCAGTAATCATTGATTCATCAAAGTCTGCATAGGTGCAAAAAACAAGGAGGTGACTAGCTTCTACAACTTGGTGTTGATTCCAACTGGCAGGAACTAATTTTTCTCTCAGCTCAGTATTTTCAACTAAAACAAATTTCCAAGGTTGAATTCCATAGGACGATGCTGTCAGTCTCGTTGCCTCTAAGATTGTATTCAAATCTTCAGTGGAAACTTTTTTACTTGCATCGAATTTCTTACAGGCATAGCGCCACTCTAAACTTTCTATAATTTCTTTATTCATAAACCTACCTTAACATATTAATAAATTTTTTATCATTAACTAATTTTTCAGAGATTTCATTTAAACAACTCGCAAGAGTTGGAGCTAGACGTTCAGTACCATCAGCTAAGTCCCCTGGAGAGGTAAACTTTGTCCAATAATCTCCTGACCACTTTTTACTTTCTAAATTGATATGAAACTCCATGTCCACATGACAACGGGCCAACTCAGGAGAGAACTTTTCAATAACTTCCTCCACCCAAATTTTATTTACAGTAATCTCAAGCGGAACACCATTTTCTGCGAACACAATCCCTCGCGCATGAAGTGAGTTTGTGAAATAATCCTTTACTAAAGTACTCATTTCTTGATCAAACATAATCGGTGTCTCTGCGTACTGCACTCCTGTAAATGCCTTACCAAAACCTCGATGTTCACGTTTATCTAGAACCTTAGTAATCTTAACTGGCTTAAGCCCCTCGGAGATCCTTGATACTTGAGAAGCTTCTTTGTATGGAAGTAAGCTAGACTCTTTCAACGATAGAGTTTGAGTTGCACAACTTAACATAAACACTAATAAAAAAATGAGTTTCATACTTTTTTCTTTTTTCCTGTGGTTTTTGGAGAAGACTTGCTGGCCCCCTTACCCTTTTCCCATTGTTTAAATTTATCTAAATCAGTTTTTATCAAACCTAAGACCCAAGTTAGCACAGCGATATCATCTAAAAAACCCAAACCAATAATAAAGTCTGGTACAAAATCTGTTGGGGTTAAAAAGTAAACCACTGCAACAATACTGTAGAGAATAGTTTGTTGGTCTACTTGAGTGTATTTTCTAGTCACCCATAGCTTAGACATTCTAATTAAAGCTTTTAAATCATCTAGATAAATTCCAAAAGCCTCTGAAACATTTTTTTTATCTAATTTTTGGGCCGCACTATCGAGTTTAAACTTAAGTCCTTGCGGATTTTCCATCAGATCTTCAGCGAGTCTTAAAAACTTGGTTTTAACGTATTTCGTCAGTCTTGAGTTCATCTAAGTTCCTATTTGCACAGATAGTAGCAGATAAAATACTCAAAGTTAATGACTTAAACCCTTGTAATCTTAGATATTTAACAGACGATATGAAAATATTACAACAGGGGTAGAAAAACTGAGTACTACTTAGTATTATGCACTTGTTTTTGATGAAGCTTTTTTAATTAAAAAAAAAGTATTCTCCCTCTCTCTTGTGTGATTTTGGTGCCGAAACTCTCTCTCATTTCGGCACCTTTTTTTTTGCCTCTAAATCAATTAAAAACTGTTTTACCTCTAACCCCCAAGCATAACCTACGAGATCACCATTATGTCCAATCACTCTATGGCAGGGAATAAGGATAGGAAGTTTGTTTTTATTATTTGCTCCAGCAACGGCCCTCACATGCCGAGCATTGGCCACTTTAAGTGCTTGTTCTTTATAACTAACTGTTCTCCCATACGGAATACTTAACAATTCATTCCAGCACTTCATTTGATACTCAGTTCCACTGATATCTAATGGAACTGTAAAAGATTTGAGCTCTCCTCTAAAGTAAGCTTCAAGCTCTGCTTGTGCCAGTTTTAAAATATCATTATCATTTCTTTCAATTTTTTTGCTTTCTCTGGTAATACTAACTAGACCTTTCTCTGACGCTTCTAAAAATAACATTCCTATTGGTGAGTTAAATTTTGATTGGTAATGCACTCTCTGCCCCTCCCCTATATTTGCCATATGGACCAACATATCCATATAATGATGCCAAAGTTTTCACAGGAGGAAAATATGCAGTACCAAAACCAGCTACCGCCGGACCTCGAACGGCAAATTCAAGGCTTAAAAAAATTCATTTTTCCCGTTGCGTTACTTATTATCGGATTTATAGGTTTTAACAGCTCATTCTATACAGTTGAACCCGATGAGGAAGCAGTCGTTATTCGACTGGGCAAACATTTAAGAAATACTCAACCAGGCCTTCACTTTAAGATCCCCTTCGGAGTAGATAGAGTTACCAAAGTCAAAACTAAAATTGTTCATCAAGCTGAATTTGGTTTTCGCACTAAAAGTACTTA
>JBFKKF010000187.1:0-4901 GCA_041631355.1 Bacteriovoracaceae bacterium
AGATTGACCAACTTTGTAGTATTACTAAAAAGACTTACCCACTCCTATCTGGTCTCGTTGACTATTTTTATGTTAACAAAGCGAATGCCTTAGGTGATAATTTAGATGATATAAGTAAACATAATTTACTAAATTATTATGATGCTTCAAATCTTGCAGCTGTAATACATGAGTTTGTTGAAAAGTCTGTTCTTCCTCATATTACAATGCAGAATAAGAACAAGGACGTTTAGGAGTATAAAATGGCGACAATTGAGGTAAATCAACAAAAGATAAAGTTTAATGAAAATGATTATCTTAATTTAAAGTCCCTACTACCTAAGCTACAAAAAGAATTTCCTATTGATCAATTTCAAATTGCTTACTTTAAGGTTAATGGAAGAAATATTGATCTCTCTGGCGAATCTCCCGAGCTTATAAGACCTATATCTCGTGCCGACCATATCGAAATTGCATTTGATAAAAACAAAGATGTAGTTAATGAAATCATGTCAGACGTTAATGACCTAATAGATAGACTTCTCGGTAAGATTGCTCAATGCTCAAATGAACTTAAAAATGATGAAGTTTTAATTGCCCAGGTTGGTTTAGGGCAAGTCATTGATGGGGTAAACACATTTATCAAGGCCATTCACCATATTATTTCAACTAAATTTAGCGCAGAAGAGAGTGATCTTCCAATTAAGGAGCTCCAAATTCATTTATTATCAATAATGAAAGCTATATCTAACGCCCACAAAGTTCAAGACCTCATTATGCTTACTGACTTGCTAGAGTATGAGCTTAAAGATAATCTAACACAGTGGAAAATACTCGTAATACCAAACCTAAGAAAGATACTCTAAAAAAATACAATGTTCATCTTGCTGATGATCTTACACATTTAATCCCACCTGAATTAAATAAATTTCAAACTACTAAGTCTAAAAATACTGCACATATTATTATTTCATCCTTAGATATTGATCTTTTAAAGGTTGAACTACATCTCACTAATGACTTACAAGATTTTAATACCGACCCAGCTAAACTGCGTGTCTTTTTAGAGCTATTACCACCACTTACCCATAACTCCACCAAGGTCCATGATCAAAATACCTCTCACCTAAAATATAGTACTCTTGGGGTGGACTTCCAACTTATATTTAATTCATCCTCAACCTACTCAAAATACCTCACTAAATGTTTAGAACTCAAAAGTATGTCTTCTTATTCAAATATCCATTTTTTCCATCATGCAAAGGGGGATAACTATGCTACACATACAAAAATAGCTAGAGATAATGTTGCATGTAACTCAATAGAAACTGTGGAATTTAATGAACTCTTTAATGCTATAAAAAAATCTAAAAATAGAAGTTTTGGACAAAATAATTTTTCAGCATCAAATTATAATATTGTTGGAACTTGTATTGCTAGGGAGTTCACACTCAAAGATTATAATATTATTTTAATTTTTTCCCAAGGTAGTTTAATACCACTTGATGATGACGTAGACTTTATTGAGCAAATTACACCTTTTATTATATTTCATCTCAACCTGTACCTAAGTATCTCAACACAAGTACTCTTTAACAGTCTAAAGTCTCAATTAAAAAACTTCCTCATTAAAGATGTGAATCAGCAGTATAAAGCCGATATAAACCATTTAGAACGAATGACTTTAATGGGGGAACTACTTAATATACTCAAGCATGAATTATCTAATCCCTTGTTTGGGCTGCAACTTACTTCTGAATTACTCTCTATGGAGGAAATGGAGGAAGATCACCTAATTTTTTTAAAACAAATCAATAGCTCTCTTCTGAGATCCAAGGAAATTATTGAAAATTTTTCATCATTTTTTTCTAATAATACAACTCAATCTTTTTCACTATCAAAACTTATTGGTGAAGTCATAACGTTAACTAAAAGTGAATCCAGAGGAATCACTTTTGAACAAACTATTAACAATGACGAAGTTGTCTCAACTTCTGATTCATTCCTTATAACTAGTAACCCCACTTTTTTGGCCCAAATTGTCTTTAATTTAATTATTAATAGTGCTCAAGCCCTTAAGGAGATGAAGATAAAATCTCCTAAAATATCTATCAATATTCAGTTGCACGATGAACTTCAAATTTCTATCAGTGACAATGGTCCAGGATTGAGTCCTGAGGTAGAAAAAAATTGTTTCTCCGCCTTCTATACAACTAAGGGTAGTGGAACCGGGTTGGGCCTCGCTATATCTAAAAACCTTGCTGACAAACTTAATGGCACATTAAGCTATATTCCAAGTAAGCAGGGTGCAAATTTCCTATTGAGGATTCCTCTGTGAAAATACTTATTGTCGAAGATGAGCTACTTATTCAAAAATCTCTTAAGCACCTTTTAGAAAAAAAAGGCCACAATGTTACTGCCACTGCCTCTGGTCGTGAAGCCATAGAGTTTATACTTAACGACGAATATCAACGTATAATATGCGACTTAATGCTTAGTGACATAACTGGTTTTGACATTATAGAGGAAGCAAAGAGTAAATATTCGTTAGATACAATTTCTAATCTTTTTGTCATAATAACTGCATATTCCTCAGCACAAGTTTTGGATAAAGCTGAAGGCTACGGGTGTAAAATCATTGAGAAACCATTTGAGGATATGAAAAATGCTATTTCGATTATGACGAAGGAGCCAAATGAAAGCTAAGAACTTTAAAAACATTGGTATTGTTATCAAGCCTTCTAACATAGATAACCTGCCTAATATACTTACAAACCTTATCCGTTGGCTGACCAAACGCTCAAAAAATATATACTTCCATGACAAGGAGGAAGCTCGTCTTAATAAAATTCTTACCGCAAAAACTATTTCTCATATCCAATTTGCAGAGTATGACTTTATTTATAAAAAAGTTGATTTGCTCATTTCCCTTGGAGGGGACGGAACCCTTCTCGGAGTAAGTAGAAAAGTCTCATCAAAAATTCCTGTCTTTAGTGTTAACCTTGGTCGCCTTGGTTTTATAACTGAATTTAGTAAAACTGACTTCTATGAAAAATTAAATGTAATATTTCTTGGTAAGTTCGAAACCATTACCAAGCATCTCTACAGTATTTCAGTTGAAGGGCAAAGTGGAAACACTAGTAAGGAATATTTTTTTAACGATGCTGTTTTTACAAAGAATGATATTGCAAGAATGTTTACCTTATCAGTTGAGGCAGATAATGAACATATTTATAATTTATCAGGGGATGGTCTCATTATTAGCTCCACATATGGCTCCACTGCATACTCACTCGCTGCTGGTGGTCCCATTGTCCACCCGGATGTTAAGGCCCTAATTTTAACCCCTATTTGTGCACACAGTCTTACCCATAGGCCTTTAGTTATTCCCGATGATGTAACCTTGCGAGTAAATATTATTGAAAATATAGATACTATTCACGTAACACTTGATGGGCAAAAGTGTATCCCCCTGAATCACCGAGATTGCATTATACTTAAACGCGAAAGAAGGCAACTCATTACATTGATCAAAAACCCTGAAAAAACTTATTTTCATACTTTGAAAGAAAAATTTGTTCATGGTAGAAGAGAAGTATATTAGGAGAATTTATGCTAGAAGATAATAGACTTAAACTTTCTAAACTATCACTTAAAAACTTTGCAACTTTTGATGACCAAGAGGTTTCTTTTAAGGACCACTTCAATGCTATTATTGGCGAAACTGGTTCTGGAAAAAGTTTAATATTGGATGCCTTACAGTTAATCCTGGGTGGACGTGCTGATAAAAAACTCATCCGCTATAGCTGTGACTTTGCAATTGTAGAGGCCATATTTGAAACTAGCTCAAAGGAAATTTCAAATTATTTTGCAAGTATAGACTATCCTTTTGACAATAATGAAATTACGATCAAGCGGATACTTTATCCAAATGGTAAATCAAGATCCTTTCTCAATTTTCAAAGCTGCTCACTACTCAAACTAAATCAATTTGCGCGCAAGTTTATTGATATCGTAGGACAATTTGAAAACCAAAAACTCCTATCGAGCGATTATCAACTCCAACTTGTTGACCACTACGCTGGTACTAATAATTTATGTGCATCCTATCAAGATATATACAACGAGTTAATTTCTACTAAAAACCAAATTTCAGACCTAAATCAAAGGGCCTTGGAGTACAACCAAAAGAAAGATTATATTGATTTTCAAATTAGGGAATTTGAAAATTTAAACCCTACAGTTGAACGAGAACAGGAGCTACTGGAGTTAAAGCAACAATACCAGGACAAACAACAGCAAGCTGAAAATATAGTCTACTTGAACCAAATATTTGGCGGAGATGAGTCGAATTCTGGAATTTTTCAGCTCTTAGGTAGTGCCAAAAAAGTAATTTCTCAAACAGGCTTGGACCAAGAAACTATAGACCAGTTCATTTCAGCTGAAGAATTATTGAACAATATTAATTATAAAATTAATTGCGTCTCTACCATTGAAGACATAGAAAGTGATATGGAACCAATTCTTGATGAGCTTGATTTGTACCAAAGGTTAAAACGAAAATATCACGTTGATACAAAAGGGCTCTCCGATATCTATCAGGACTTTCTTACAGAAAAACAAGAAGTACAAAACTTTGACTCTATACTCTCTGAGCTCAAATCCAAAGAAGAAACGTTAACAATCAAAGCAAAGCAAATTGCTTCTAAACTTCATGCTATTAGACTTGAATATTCAACTTATCTAGCTGATGAACTAACTCAGCAAATTAGAAAGTTAAAAATGGAAGGTGCAACGGCCAGACTTAAAGCAACCCAAGTCGAACAGTTAAGTAAATTTGGCTCCACATCTATCATTTTTGAGGCCGAAACAAACCCAGGTGAAGGTTATTACCCTATTAAAGATATTGCATCCGGTGGTGA
>JBFKKF010000188.1:0-4900 GCA_041631355.1 Bacteriovoracaceae bacterium
AGCGTTGATATTAATGTTTATAATCACACTGACAGAAGAGTTTCTTGTTCAGGTTCAATTTACATGGACTTATCTAACGGTGACAGAGAAACAAGATACTATAGTGATATGATTTATCCTCGCTCTTCTAGTTGGAAAACTATAAGACCATGGACATTTGGAGTTTCAATTAAAAGAGCAACTCATTATATTCACTGTTATTAATTGCATCCAATAGGGAGGTAGTGCCTGGTGTGCTACCTCATATTAGTCTGCAGCAAAGATTAAAATACCTTGTGCATATAATTTATAGAGAAAGGGAACCAACTTCTCTGTTTTAAAGTTTATCTCTTCTTGACAATTAAGATCAGCGATACTTTGAAAATATTCTAGCTCAAATGGTTTACAATCTTGCTCTTTAGAATTGATAAATAGTTTAATCTCTCCATCTACATCTACTTTGCAATATCTTACAAATTCATCTTTATATAGTGGCTCTGTTTTGAATTGAGTGCAAAATTGTTCTGGAGTTAAAATTTCATCTTCTAAGACATTTGGCCTTTTACTCTCTGAGGCCATCTGCCCGAGAGATTTTTTAAACAATTCTTTGTTAAGTATCAAGTTTTGAAGTCTTGTGTACAGATCGTCACTTATTTTTTCCGAGATAGTAAATCCTGAATTTTCTGGAGAGTTGAAGCGATAAAATGTTTCAGACTCAAACTCATTAAGAAGAGTTAATGCATATTGATCGAGAAGCTTTTTATCTTCGATGGATTTATAACCAAAAGAGAATGAGATCGATAATGACTGGGAGATTCCATGGTGAGCAATATGAGGAGGAATATATATCACGTCTCCAGGATTAAGAATATACTCCTGATCAGGTTCAAACTGCTTTAAAACCCTCACCGGTAAGTTTTCGATATATTCGTGGCTTGGATTGGTTTGTAGTTGCCACTTCCTGCTACCAATTGTTTGCATAATAAATACATTGTAATTATCTATATGGGCGCCAACGCTTGCATTTGGAGTTGAATAAGTTCCCATAACATCATCAAATGGCCACTTGGGAAGAAAGTTTAAACTTTCTTTGCATTCAATAATTTCTTCTGAGTATAAATCTAAATTATGGACCGCCAATGTCCACAGAGCGTCGTGATCAGCAAACCTTTGAGCTTCAAAGGGACCATCAGAAATTTCCCAATTGGACCTTTTTTTGTTATGGGTTATGAGTCTAGTTTCATAATAATCATCTTCGGCCATGGCAATAAGATGCTCAGGGTTAACGATTTCTTGGGGGGAGCTTATTACATTTCGAAAAACATGGGGGCGCTGTTCCCAATAATTTTCTAAAAACTCTTCTTCTGACAATTTAGTAAATAGATTCAATTTATTTCCTAGGTCTAAAATTAAAATTGTGCACTGTTACCATGTACAAAACTTATTCGTAAACCATTTCTGTAATTCCTATCTCAATACAACCTGCCCTGTAGCTTTGTTCTAAAGTAGCTCTGGGAAAGCATTTATAGGATGACACGTCTCGCTGTTAAATAAATTTTAGAAAATGTTGATTATAATTGTCGATTGGGCTTGTGCTATGATATCTAAATCCCTAAAATATTTATTAATTTTTACAAAAACGTATTCATTTTTAAGGGATGTGTATGAAGAAGTTATTAGGCGCGTTGGTTGCCTTCATCGCCGTAGGTGCGTTCAGTACATTTATTGTCGTTCAAGCAAGAAATTTAGGATTTAATCAGGGCTATGCTCCAGATCAACCAGTGAAGTTTTCCCATAAACTCCATGCGGGAGATTTAGAGATGGACTGTCAGTATTGTCACTTTGGTGCAGACAAAGGAAGACACGCTGGAGTTCCGCCGACTGAGCTATGTTTAAACTGTCACTCTAAAGTTAAAACGACCTCTCCAGAGATTAAAAAATTACAAAACGCTGTTGATTCAGGTGAAAATATTCAATGGGTAAAAGTTAATCACTACCCAGATTTTGCATATTTTAACCATGCTCAACACGTAAATGTAGCCGGTGTTCAATGTCAAAAATGTCACGGCCCAGTTGAAACTATGGAGATTTATCACCAGCAAGAAAAGCTTGCCATGGGATGGTGTATAAACTGTCACAGAGACAATGGGATCGCCCCTCCAGATGATCATGCCCAAATGGTTGAACAATACAAGGATACACAACAAGGTTATCCAAGTGGAGCGAAGCTTTATCAGGGAAGTGGTTCTGGTGGAGACTGTGCTAAATGTCATTACTAAAAATAGAGTTTTAGAATTTTATAAGGAAAATATAGTATGAGCGAATTAGAAAACAATAAAACCTGTGGAACGAGTTGTGGATGTGGAACTCAAGTAGATGGTTATTGGCAAGACGTTGAGAATAAGGTTCTCGATTCCAAAGTATTATCTCAGGAATTTGCAGATAATGAGTTTGATTCATTCTCTGTGAAAAAGACCCGAAGAAATTTCTTAAAAATTATGGGATTTTCAGTATCGGCACTTCCGTTAACTGGTTGTATTAAAATTCCTGTTAAAAAGGCCCTACCATACTTAAAGAAACAAGATGGAGTCATCCCAGGAGTTGCCAATTGGTATGCTTCTACATTTGAAGGAACTCCAATTTTAGTGAAAACCAGAGAAGGTAGACCAATTAAGATAGAAGGAAATGACTTATCAGCTGTAACCTTTGGTGGGACAGATGCAAGAGCTCAAGCCTCTATTCTTTCACTGTATGACTCATACAGATTAAGAAACCCAAGACTTAACACTACTGAAGTTGAGTGGGATCGCTTTGATGAAAAACTTAAGGCCGCCCTAGAAAAAAACAAAGGGGAAGCGGTACTAGTAACTCCTTCACTTATGTCTCCCTCAGAATTAGCACTTATTGAGGAGTTTTCTAAAAAGTATAATGTAAGACACCTTCCTTACGATGCAGTATCAAAGTCAGCTTTGGCACTTGCTAACTTAAGAACCCATGGAGTGAGAACTTACTCTGAATATAATTTTGAAAATGCAGATGTCGTTGTTTCTCTAGGAGCAGACTTCCTAGGAACATTTGGAAACTCAGTTGCTAATACAAAGCAATACTCTAAAAGAAGAAATGCTAAACATCCAAATGGGATGAATAAGCATTTTCATGTTGAATCAATGATGTCTTTAACTGGTTCAAACGCTGACTATAGGTACACTAAGTCAGAAGCAGATATTAGAGATATCTTACTAGGGCTATATGCAATCGTTACTGGGTATGCTCATGTTGTAAAAGGGCAAAATAAAGATTTAATTGCAAATCTTTACAAAGAGTTAAAGTCAAATGCTGGTAGATCTCTATTAGTAGCGGGACATAATGATGTTAATATGCAAGTTCTGGTTAATAGAATTAACGCTGAGCTTGGAAACTATGGGAAAACAGTTGCAGTTAGACGAAAGCTCGCTGAAAAATTAGCTGATGATACAGAATTTGAATCTTTTGTTGATAGTATGAACAAAGGAAACATCGAAACTGCAATTTTTGTTGGAGTTAACCCAGCTTATAACTATTATAACAGAGCTAAATTTGTTTCTGGTATAGCAAAAGTTAGAAATAGAGTTGCTTTTGATCTTGCTGAGAATGAGACCACTAAGTTATGTAATTATGTAGGGCCAATGAATCATGTTTATGAGTCATGGTCAGACTCAGTTGTTTCATCATTAGAAATGTCCATTGTTCAGCCTGTTATCCAACCACTTTTTGGAAGTAGAATGTGGACGGAATCCCTAATGGCCGTTTCTGGGATATCAGGAAGTTTTTATGATTATATGAAGTCTTCTTGGAAGAAAACTAAAGCCGACTGGAATAAAGCTCTTCATGATGGGGTTGTTAGGTTTACTAAAATTGTTGAACTGAACTTTAATAAAAAAGATACTCACAGTTTTGCTAAAGCCTTGGCATCAAAAAAACCTGGGACAGGTTTAAATATTGTTACTTACACAAAGTACGGTATTGGAAGTGGGGATATGGCAAATAACCCATTTCTTCAGGAACTTCCAAATCCAGTTACTAAGGCAACTTGGGATAACTATGCAATGGTTGCACCAAGCTATGCTAGAAAGAATTCCATTAAAACTGGCGATGTACTAGAAATTTCTGATGGCTCTTATAAAGTTAAATTACCGGCTCTCATCCAACCGGGAACAGAAGCTAATACTATAGCTGTCGCCCTTGGTTATGGACATAAGGTTGCAGGTAAAGTTGCTAAGAACCTAGGTGAGAATGTTTACCCATTTGTAACATACAACGGAAACTTTGATTACGCTGCTTCTTACGCAACCGTCAAGAAGACCGATGCCAATAGAGCGATTGCTCAAACTCAAACTCACCATTCAATGGAGGGTAGAGATATTGTTAGAGAAACGACATTCTCTGAGTATAAAAAGAATCCTAAGGCGGGTAACCAAGTTCCTAAGCCTAAAACAGTTCATATTTATCCAGCTCATAAAAAAGATGGTCATCAATGGGCCATGGCAGTTAACTTAACAAGTTGTACTGGATGTTCAGCTTGTATTATTTCTTGTTCTGCTGAAAATAATGTTCCAGTTGTAGGTAAGCAGGAAGTCATAAATAGACGTGAAATGCACTGGATGAGACTTGATAGATATTATAAAGGTGATGAAAATCAACCTGAAACAATGCATATGCCAATGCTATGTCAGCACTGTGACAACGCTCCTTGTGAAAACGTATGTCCTGTTATGGCAACTCTTCAGTCTAGTGATGGTCTTAACCAGCAAGTTTATAACAGATGTGTTGGTACGAGATACTGTGCTAACAACTGCCCATATAAGGTGCGTCGTTTCAACTGGTTTAACTATACCAATGACGACGATTTCAAGGCAGTCAATCCTGCGACGAGCGACCTGGG
>JBFKKF010000189.1:0-4897 GCA_041631355.1 Bacteriovoracaceae bacterium
ACCTGACAGCTTTTATCAAGAACTAGAAACTAACATTAAATGTCATTTGGACTATAGATTTCCCCACAAAGTACTGATTTTACTGCAAAGTGATGAGTAAAATAAATTATGCTCCGGGCCAAAATCATGGGAGTTCTTACTATCTATGTCCAAGACTGCCACGATTTTATCTTTATAAGTTATTGGGACAACAAGTTCTGAATTAGATTCTGCAGAACAAGCAATATGCCCAGGAAACTGGTGTACATCTCCTACTACTAGTGTTTTGTTTTCTGCCCAGGCAGTTCCACAAACTCCACTATTGTAGTTAATTCTTGTGCAGGCAATCGGTCCCTGAAATGGACCCAATACCAATTGGTTTGCTTTTTCATCAACGAGATAGAATCCAACCCAATGGTAGCCGGTATTCTCCTTAATCGAAGCAGCAATATTTGAGAGGTTAGCGATTAAATTACTCTCACCTTCAACCAAAGATAAAATCTCTTTTTCTAATTGATCAAAATTTAGTTTCATAGCAAAAAAAAGCCCTCCTGTATGGAGGGCCATCAATTTATAATTTATTGTGTCTTACTTTTGTTCCTGGAAATCTATGATCAGAGCCTCGACCAAGATAAGTGGTCTGGATCTTTTTCATTGCATCTAATCTTTCAGCAGCAAGTGCATCTGTAGCCTGGTTAACAGGAATATTTCTAGCGTCAGACATTTCAAAGATTCTTAAAGTCGTATCATAGATCGTATCGATCATCCGTCTTGATTTATAGTCATTCCATCCTTCAAACTCTATGGAGACGTTCATCAATCCACCAGCATTAATTAAATAGTCAGGGGCATAAAGAATACCTCGATCTTTTAACTCCTGCCCGTGTTTATCTTCTTTTAGTTGGTTGTTGGCCGCACCGTTAACTATTTTACATTTTAATTGACCAATTGTTTCGTCATTGATCGTAGCTCCTAGAGCACATGGAGCATATATATCCATATTGGCAGAGTAAATAGCATCCGGGTCGATGAATTCAGCAGAAGGAAATCTTTCTTTCATTCTGGCAATATTATCTTCATTAACATCTGTAAAAAGTATTTTTCCGCCAACATCAGTAATTAATTGAGCTAGTTCAATTCCAACTGAACCTACACCTTGGATAGCAACAACCTTACCTTTTAAAGCATCTCTTGATCCCCAAACCTTAGTTACAGATGCCTCCATACCTCTAAATACTCCAAGAGCAGTATATGGAGCAGGATTTCCAGATCCACCCGATGCTTTAGCGATTCCGCAAACGTAATTTGTTTCAGTGTATATATGATCAATATCTTCAACTGAGATATTTACATCTTCAGCAGTAATATATCTACCATTTAAAGATTCAATAAATCTTCCGTAGGCCCTAAATAATGCTTCTGATTTATCTTTTTTGGGGTCTCCAATTATAACTGCTTTTCCACCGCCAAGATTTAAGCCTGAAACAGCTGCCTTATACGTCATACCTCGAGATAATCTTAAAACATCATATATAGCTTCTTCTTCACTTGCATATGGCCACATACGTGTTCCACCTAATGCTGGACCCAAAGTAGTATCGTGAATAGCAACAATGGCCTTTAGACCGCAAGATGGTTCACTAATAAAAATAACTTCTTCGTGTCCCATGCTATATAGTTTTTCGAAAGTTAACATCAAATTTCTCCTTGCGTGTATTTCATAATCATTTGAAATTAAAGTTATAATCTTATAATCCTCTGAGAATGAAAGTAACATGCCCAGCGTGTCAAAACAGCTTGTGAATTCAAAGAGTTAGGTCTTGTTTAGATTTTTAATATCGTGGTATTTAGGGGTTTGTACTATACTAGGAGGTCCGATTTCTCTTCAGAGTCTTCCTCACTTCGGGAAACGATATGTCTCTCCCCATCAGTACTTTCAATTTTTACTTCTTCAATTTCATTATCGATAACTTTCAGTAAATTAAATGAAAGCCCCTCCCAAAATAAGATATTACCTTCTTTCGGAAAATTATTTCCCAGCATATCAAGTAAAAAACCTCTAAGGGTTGAGTAATTATCATTAAGTGGAATCTTAACGTCATACTCACTAGAAAGATCTCGTAAATTAATAGATCCTGGTACTGTTATTCCTTTATCTAATGACTCTGAAGAATTTTTAGCAATCATATCTGTTTCATCATCATGTTCATCTTGAATTTCACCAAAAATTTCTTCCATAATATCTTCAAGAGTTACGATACCAACAACCAGGCCATTCTCATCCTTAACCAAGGCTAAGTGCACTTTTTTACGGTTCATATGATCAAAGACAGCTTGGATTTTCATATGCTCGTAAACGAAGAAAGGCTTATTTATATAATTTGTTATAGAGAAACTTTTTCGTTCCTCATCTGTGGTAAAAGATATGTCCTTTACATGAATAAATCCCAAGGTTGAGTCCAGGTCTTCCTCATAAACCGGGTACCTTGAATGTTGGACCTCTCTAATTAAGCTAATGACCTCATCAAAGGTTGAATCGACTTTAAATCCCTCAACCCCACTTCTTGGCGTCATAATATCTTTAACTTTAATGGTAGGAAACTCCAAGATTGAAGTTAATAGGTCGATCTGTTTTGAGTCAATTGACTTATCTTTTTCTGCTTCCCCCACCATGAACTCAATATCATCCTTGGTGATCATCTTTTCTTGCAAAGAGGCGTGCTCACCTAACACCAATTTGATAATTAACATAAAAGACTTTACGACTGGATATAAAAGAAAATAGCAGGTTTGTAGAACGCGAACGATGGGAACCAGCACTTTTTCGGCATGGTTACGCATAAAAGTTTTTGGTATAATTTCACCAAAAATTAAAATTAGTATAGTTGTCACACCAACACTATAGGAAATAGCATCATTTTCAAAGTATCGTTGAGCAATGGTAGTCGCATAAGAAGCAACAAAGATATTAACAAAATTATTACCAATTAAGATCGTAGTTAATAGCTCACTTGGTTTTTCAGACAAGAAGGTATAGGCACTTTTACTTCTCGGGTGCTCATCTATAAGCTGCTTTATTCTTTTTGTAGGAATACTTATAATTGCAGCTTCTGATCCTGAAAAGAATGCAGAAAGCGCAACCCCAAGAAAAAGGATAACAAATTCCTGTACCTCTGGGCTCATTCCAGACACCTCTGGTGTACATATGTTAGATTTAAATTATATTTGAAATTTGTTCGATATAAACTTTCTGATGGGGGCTCTATTTCTGTTCTCCTATAAAGTAAATTATTTTACTCCAAGATCCTATTATACACTCTTTAAAGTATTTTTGTCTATTTTAACCAATAAATTAAGGTCGAATTTAGCATCGTAAACAACCGAAATCTCGTATTAGTTTTGACCAAGTGCCTGAATTAGCATCTCATAGCTAATCTCTCTATCACTAGCTTTACCATCCCTACTAGATTCTTCCACTACACTGGCCACTGCCCTTTTTACTTTCTTAAGCTTAGGAACAACATCTTTTTCGAGTATGGCCTTTTCTTGTAATGCTTCAAGCATAGCTATTTCTTCAGGAGTTAATTTTTCCTTTAATTTTTCAAGAGAAATTTCCTCCCCTCCAAACTCAACATACAAACCATCTTCTTTCACCTTAAATGATTCTGATGTAATTTCTTGCTCCTTTGTCCACCAATCTGCTTCAACAACTAAACGGAAGTTACTTGCCGTATTTCCTGATGGTAACTTTACTGAGTCAGCTTGAATTCTAATTCGACTTTCATCTTTGGCGATATCTGTTAGGTAAGTACTTGGTAGGCTTTTAACAACTGACTTACTACGAGAAGCTGTTGAAATATATTCTCCACCAGAACTACCTGATCCATAAAAGTTTGATTTTCGAGAAAGAGCTCTATCACTACCGTTACCCACTTGCCCATTACCGGCTTGCTTCTCTGTATTAGTGCGTGCAATTGCTTCACTAGCAAAACTTCTATTACTTCTTCTTGGCTTAACTGTTGCTAGTTTAGTTTCTAGCTCTTTAATTCTATCATTTGCCTTTTTTAATTTCTTATCAAGCTCACTATCTTTCCCCGTAGTTTTTTCAACTATGCCCTTGGCTGTAATTTGTTTTTGTAGTTCTTCTAATTGTTTTTGAACCTGTGCTAATTTGGGATCATCTTTTTCTTTCTCTTTAATTTGTTGTTCAAGTGCTTCTCTTTCATCTTTTGTCATGTTAGATATATAATCTTTCATTATCGACTCATCGATTCCTGATTCAGCTAATGCTCTTCTGATGGCATTATATTTATCCTTAGTCTGCCCATCTTGAGCTAGAATCCTATCTAATTGTCCCTTACTAACAGATCGATCAATCCCATATTCTTTTGTATAAGGATTTCTAGGTCCTGCTATATACTGCTCATCACGAAATACATTAAAACCTTCTTTTTCAAACTCATTAAATGAAGGGTCTTCTGGGTTACCCTTGAATGAAAATTCACTTGCTTTTTGATTTACTTTAGTAACCGCTTCTTCTGAAGATGTTGAAACACTAGACACAGTTTGAACTGTTTGATCCTCATTAGAGTTTTCATTAAATTTACAGTCAACGCCAATAGTCGCACAGAACTCACTATATTTTTCTGGGTTATTTTGAATTCTATCTGCAATACCATCTCCATCAGAGTCTTTGTCTTCACTTGGAAAACCTAGATCATACTCATCATACTCATCATACTCATCTGCAAAGGGATCAAGCTGAACCGGTGCACTATTTGAATCCGCTCCTCTATCCTGGCGTATCTCCTCGGCTATTATCTCGTCTTTAATTTTGTTAGCTTTTTTTAGTGCATTTTGTGCATGCGAAGTAATTTGCGATGAACTACTTACAGTCGATTGACTATCATCTCTATCT